>CAYYNF010000044.1:0-13700 GCA_964472695.1 uncultured Flavobacteriaceae bacterium | reverse complement strand
TCTTGGTAGTTTTCGGCATAGGTATCGTTACAAATACTAGCCGTATCCTGAATCAATGCACGCAGGCTAGTAATGGTAATAGGATCGGACAAATACACAATATCGGTAATGTGTGTAGGTGCTGAAAGATTACCTATACAAGCATTGTAACTACCTTGGTTATTCGCATAAATATTCGCAAAAAGGGTCTGAATACGACTTTTAAACGATAGGTAATTTCCGACATAAGCAAACCATAAATAATCTTGTTCGCCTGCACCTTCTGCCACATTTTTCAGATTTGTTATCGACTGAGGAGTGTCTAGATAATCGCAAGCTACAATCGAATTACAGGCTTTTACAGCCCAGCTGTATTGCAACATCGGAATGGCTTTTCCTTCGTAATTATCGTTTAAAGCCTCTTGCATTAATTCTATACGCAAGTTCGATGGATCTAAATTACTTAGGATACCGCTATTACTTTCGTCGAAAAAGGGATCATTTTGCATAATTGCGTCAAAACTACTCAACAAACCTGCATTTACGGCTTCTTGGTAGTTGGCAATCGTATTCAGGTAGTCATCATAGCCATCCGTATTATATCCGTTGCTATTGGTTGTATTACACAAATCTAATGTATAGGTATAGTAAGTATATTCGGGGTGGTAAGTCACCAAAGAGGCTGCCCATGAATCTTGCCAAATGCCGTTGGCTACAAAATCCGCTACGTGCGATAAAATTTCAGGTTTTACATATACCGTATCTTTTCCTTCTAATTCTGTATCTGTAAAATAATCTGCTGGAATTTCAGGTTCAAAGCTGATCTGCTCGATCGCTTCTTTGTCGCCTTCCTCGTTAACTTCATAAGTGATTGTACGAATCACCTTTACCGATACATAACTGGTACTACCGTCAGCATTGTAATAGTTCCCTGCATTTGGATTAGTGTCTTTTTCGGGATGGTAAGGCGTACGCCAACTTTTACCAGATGTACCGTATAAACTGTTGTGTTGATTAAAAATATTAAGCGGCTGACTCGTAACGCTACTAAGTAATTCTTCGGTAGGTACGGCATTAAAACCATACTGTCCCGTAGGTTTCATATCAGCAAGTAATTGTTCTAATATAATACTACAAGACATAGACTCCGCACCTAAATTAGTGCTTTCGCAAGGAGCGTTACAAGCCGCAATAGCTTGGTCGAATTGCTGTCCTAAACTCGCTTGCAAGCGTTCTTTCTCATTAGTTAGTTCTGTACTGGAAAGTCCTTCTAAGGCTGAAAAATCAAAACTATCCAATCCGTTGTTTATAAAAGTAGTACGGGCTTGGTTCTCTGAAATAGCCTCTCCAACAATATGAGCTACACACTCCTCACAAGAGGTAAAACAACCTTCGACCACAATATCAGGCAAAAAGAAAGGGTCTTCATTGTCAGCGTAACAGATATGATTCGCGTCCAATAAACTAGCGATATAGGTATCGGCAGCGTTTTCTAAAGCAACCGCATTTACTGCTGTTTTTTTGTAAACGCTAAAACTACCTCGATCTACATTACTGGCTTCTAAGCTCATTTCCTGAACCGCATTGGTATTGAAATTTTTAGTATCCTGAGCTTTAATGACTCCTTCACGATCACGAAGTTCTATATAGGTATCCACATTAATAGGTACAGTATATAAGGCTTCGTTACAGGTAATTTGGTAGTCCGACTGTGCTTTTGAGCGGTAAGTCAGGCTGTAATTTTCACGCTGTGTACTTAGTTTAGCCGTCGAAAATTCTAGATAGTCTGGGGTACTTCCATATTTTCCTGATGCCTTAGCCGTATTCTGTGCGTTGGCAGTACCTGAGGTTAAAGTTGCTGTGATGTGCTCGTGTAAACTCGCATCAGCTTCGTCGTCTAAACTTTCTAAATGTTCAGGACTGATTCCTGCCAAAGCCGTTGCAATGGTACGTCCTTGTGGATCGATGTACGAAACACTAATTTGACCATTAGGATCTTTCACAACATTCTTTTTATAATGCTCGTAATTTCCTACGGCATACCCAAACAAACGGTTCAGCTCTTTTTGGTCATTAGGCGTTCCGTAATAATATTCCATTTCGTGTTCGCTTCCCAACTGGTGGGCTTCACCTACACCACTTTTTCGGCGAATACGCCCTGTATTGTCGTCGGTATATTCTATTTGTGAAAACGGGTGCTGATTCGCTTTAGGAATATAGTCTTGGTGTACGCCCGTTACCTCATTGTTATCCGAATAGTACTGAGAAGCTCCCGACTGGGTACTCATTTGTTTTTGGTCGGTAGTTTGGTCTAATACGTTCTGGCTATCCTTATCAAAATTTAGAAAAGAATAGGCTTGCTCATTTGCATCGGTATTAAAATTAGGCGTATAACCGATCTTTTCGAGTGTGGTAGGTACAGGGAGTACTTCTACAGCAGGTCGCCCTTGTGCGTCGTAAATGACTTCCCCTACCACTACGTGATTATCCGAGTTAATTTTGGTTTGGGTTTGGCGGTTGCGTAAGGTCCCGTCAAAGTAACTAATGACTTCTTTCTTTTTACCTTCCTCTGCAAAACTCGATTGGTATTGCCAGTTTAAGTTTTCTGCGTGTCCTTCGGTAATTTCATATACATCAGTCCAATCCGAGATATGGACTTTGTCGGTAGCACTATAACTACTCCATCGAGAATATTTATAACGATTAGGGTTGGCTTGATACGTACCTACACCTCGCATACGGTATATTAAGAAACCTTGGCTATAGGTAAGCGGAATATTGTAATTCAAATCATCTGTTTGAATACGGGTGTTGTTGTGTTTAAAGTCTGTTTCCGAAAAAGGAATGACTTCTGCTTCCAAAGACTGTTCTCGGTCTTCGTTACCGAAATTATCAATCCATGTCCATTCCAATTCATAAAATTTCGCTTCGGGAATCGCTTGCCAACTTAGGGCAAGGCTTCCTGTACTTTGTGCGGTGTTGGCATGCGTACTGATACTAGGAGCATAACTAGTATCTATTTCCTGTGCGGTTCCTTTTACAAATAGCCCCAATAGGCAGTAAAAGAAAGTACACTTTAGTAAAGAGTTCATTTTTAGGTGCATATTTTAATAGGCTTAAGGTTGTGAAACCAATTGATTATTGAGTGTGTAATCTTTAAAAGATGGATTTAGCAAGACTTCTCCTGCTTTGTTATAACTGAAAAAATCTTTTTTCTCAGGTAAAGGCTCAGGCAGTGCAAAGGCGTAATTCTGAAAATCAATACGCATTTGTACTTGTTGCATACCTGTGTTCAAAAAGAAATGTTGCGAACGGAATAACTGAGTTTGGGTATCGATTAGGATATGTACTTTTTCGAGAATAGCTAAATCTTGAGGCAATTTTCCTCCTGCTTTAGGACGAAGCTCATAGGTAGTGGTAGTTTCTTGTGTGCTACTAACACTAATATCAAAATACGCCAACAACTCGGGACGTGTAAATGCAAATTGACTAAATCCCATACCGTCATTTTTACGTAAAATCAAGGCTTTTTTTCCTTCGTCAACAGTCAACACCTCATTATCAAAAACGTACATTTCTAAATTCATGGCTTTTAGTTTCATACGTGCATTTTGCTGTGCTACTTCAATGGTTTTCTCGTCGAGTAAACGCCATCCATCTGCATCGGGAATATAGTGTCCGCAAAGCAAATCAACACGAAGCTCCTGTTGGTTTGAAAATTGTTGAAAAGCCTTTTTTAAGGCATCCGCTTGTGCCCACACGCCCGTTTGGACGTAACATGCCAAGCTTATAAGTAGGTAGATAAATTTATTGTGCATTAGTAGTTGCTTTTTGGTGAGTGTATTTCGAGCTATACGAGCGGGTTTCCTGTATGGTATATACCCCTCTTTCGGTTTCTTTTTTCACACGAATTAAACCTCCTTCGTTGTCGTATTCATAGAAGGTCGCAAAGTTGTTTTCGTCCAACTCAGCACTTAATCTTAGGGTTTCAGGATCGTAAACAAAAGTTTTTAACGAGGCATCATAAGGATGTACTCTAATGTCATCGAAATAAGCGTTTACACCATCTGTACTCTCGTTACGTAAATTAATCGACATAAAAGCCGCTTCACTAGGTACCCAAAAACTTCCTGTTACCTTCTGCCAACCTTCAATGACTACGCCATCAGTAGTAAACTGAACCGTTCCGTTGGTATCAAGTGGGTTTCCTTCTTCATCTTCGAACACCACCTCTATAAGTGTATCAGCATAATCCATGGCGTTGTAATCAGGATCGGGCTTATAGGTGTGGGTCGTAATTGAGGGTATGAGGTTTCCTGCAATTGTAGCATAAAAGTATGAAGTATTACTATTCGATAAACCTGTGCTGCTCCCAGTATCAATACTAAAATCAGAAGTTACACGGAACGTATCTCCGTCAGCTTCTAAAGTATTAAATTGTAAGTTAATCGCCTCAGGATTGGCTTTTTGAAAAAGGGGATAACGCTGTTTTGGCGTTGCCGAAAGTTCTAAATTAGATTGGTAATTTAGCACCCCTGAACCCCCTAAAGCCGCCGTACCCATGTTGTAATTTGGAGTGAGGTAACGTACATCGTAAGCTTCAGGGTCAGCGTACTCCGTAAACGAAAACTGAAAACCTACGGCACGTTTGTAACGGTGATTTTCGGGAATATCTGCTTCATCTAATTGGTCTACCCCTTCATATAGGTATTTAAAGTTATAAATACGTAAATTATTCGTAGGACTATCACTCAGGTAAGGAACTAAAGCATCGTAAGTACGTGCTTGCTCATCGGGGATAAAACCATTCGGAATCTGATTGTGGTTGGCATCCGCTCCTGCGATACCTTCTTTAAACACAAATTCATCTAAAATATAATTTAAAAGCTGTGGTAGCAATCCACTTACTTCGGGATCATCTACTAAAAACTGTGTTTGTGTACTTTCTATCTGTACGCCCTGTTGTTTTACCCAACCGTTAAATACAAAACGTTCCCCTGCATTAGGGCGGAACTTTTCACAAAGAATAATTTTTGGTGGAGGTAAGTATTCAATACGTACAACTACTTCTGTTTTTGTAGCACTTTCGCACTGCTGTGCCGTAAGACGATTCGTTGCAAAATACACCTCTCCGTCAAAGATTTCGTAAGTATCAGGATTCGTAATAGGCGTATCAGCATCTAAAGCACTGTACCAAGTCAACTCCTCAGTGTCAGGAATCACGATACTCGACAGAAAAGCTTGTTCGCCCTCGTAAATATCGATAGTTTGCTCAAGACGCGTTTCAGAAATTGTAGGCGTATCAAAAAGTTCAATAACCACCTCGGTACGTTCTGCAGATTCATTAACCCCATCAAATAAGGCGACGTAAACGTTAATATATCTAGCTCCATAAGACCCTAATATATAGTTTTCTATATTAGCAGCTGGCACACCTCCTTTCGCTTGTCCGTACCAGCGTACTTGGTTATTTCCTTTATTAAAAATCTCTAAATCAAGTAAGGTTTTTTGCTCATTTACACAAAAGCTTTGATAGCCGATCATTTCAGGAGCACCAGGTCCTATAGCTACTTCTACTGCAAAACGACAACCATCACCGTTATCAGCAGCATAATAAGTTGCTCCATCTTCTAATATAGTTGTTTCAGGTAATATATCATCTACAGTAGCAAATTGGTGCCATGTAATATTAGTTCCGTTATTGGTAATACTTAGGTCAGAGAGTTGAAAACTTTGCTGATTAGGGCTGGTTTGTAATTCTTGATAATCTTCGCCTACCACCCCTGGTAGATTGGGCACTACAGGTAAAGTGATGAGTCTGCGGGTAGTTTCGTCATTTACTTGCAAGTACAGCTCTTGCCCTGAATACACCTCTGAATCCAATTCCAGAGGGGTTTCTTCAATTTCGTAACCCTCAGCAACTTCTCCTAAATCGCTACTACTAGCCGTTTCGTACCACGTTAACAATCCTGTACTCGGTACATCGGGGTGGTTGTCTTGTACGTCTTGTAGGGTTTGGTAAGGTAGTAGTTCGCAAGGTTTAGGACACTCCTGAGCTTCATTAAGTACGACATGTATACCATCGATACCTAAGTATGAAAACTCACTACGTTCAGTCGTATTAGTAGCGTTGAGTGGTCTAAAAGCTAACTTACTCGCATTACGATTGGCATTAACTAGGATGTGTACCTTTTCCCATTTTTGTTCTCCTTCACCTTCAAAAGCAACATCAGGACCTAAAGCAAAAGTATAACCCGTATCATAGTCATATACCTCCCAGCGTCCCGTAAAAGAGATATTACCAAACTCATCTTTAGCTTCGTTCCAGCCTAAATTGACTTGCTCAAAAGCAATTCGGTATGTTTTACCTGCTACTATATTTGCGGTGGTATAAAAAGCTTCGGTAGTGTGTGCTGCTATAAAAGTACCTCCATCGCTAGAAGGTGTTTTTAAATAATTTTGTTCGATACCTAAACTGCCATTAGGCATAATTTGTAAAATATCAGGAGTGTACTGAGCATTAACATCTCGACTCCAACTAGAACCGCTATCTTCAACAATCTCATCAAACTGTCCTGCACCTATAAACCCATTATTTACAGCACCAGCATCTAATATTTTGAAACTACCATCAGCATTCATAGCAGGATCATAACAATACTCAGGATCTGTAACATCAACAAATGTAGCTTCTTGGTACAAAGCAAGACTTGGATAGTTAGCGTTTTTTATTTGTAAACGGTAATACCCCATCTCCTCAAAACTAATATTGTTTAGGGTAAGGTTTTTGGTAGTAGTCCCCGTATTATAAAACCTAATATTGTCAGTTGAATGTTGCCACTCATAAGTATTATCAGGATGTTGTAAACGCTCATTTGCGGAAATAATGACATTTCCTCTTAAGTTTACTAACCGATTGGAAGAGGCTTCTATATTAGATTGTGGGCTGTAAGCTACATAATTAATAGTACTAAAATCTATGAAATCATTAAAAACAAAATTGTTATAATATAAAAATAGTTGACCTAAATTAGGTAGGGAGCTAACAGGTTCAAGACTACCTGCTAATGTATTACCACCTACGTTTAATGACGTTAGTTTCGTTAGACTACTAATAGAGTCAATAGTACCAGTTAACTCATTATTATGTAAATTTAAGTATGTTAAATTACTTAAAGAGCTAAGAGGTTCAAGACTACCTGTTAGTGCATTATTATATAAATTTAAGTATGTTAAATTAACTAAAGAACTAAGGGGTTCAAGACTACCTGTTAGTGCATTATTGTTTAAACTTAAATCTATTAAATTAACTAAAGAGGTAACAGGTTCAAGACTACCTGTTAGCCTATTACTATTAATATGTAATCTTGCTAAAGTTATTAGATTACCAATACTATCAGGAATTACTGAAATTTGGTTATTATTCAAATACAGGACAGTTAATTTTTCTAGATCACCAATGGTATCAGGAATTATCGAGATCTGGTTATTATTTAAGGATAGGAGTCTTAATTCGGTTAAATTACCGATACTATCAGGAATTACTGAAATTTGATTGCTATATAAATATAGGAGGTGTAATTTCGTTAAATTACCAATACTATCAGGAAGTGCTGAAATCTGATTATTATATAAGTACAGACTACCTAAATTGTTCATATCACCAATGATATCAGGGAATACTGAGATTTGATTGGTATTTAATGACAGAGTAGTTAAATTCTCTAAACCACCTATTACATGAGGAAGTGTTGAGATTTGATTGTTATTCAAATACAGGCTGTTTAATTTGTCTAGATCACCAATACTATCAGGAACTACTGAAATTTGATTGTCACCTAAATTTAGGAGTGTTAATTCTTTTAACCTACCAATACTATCAGGAAATAGTGAGAGTTGATTATCATATAAGTGTAATTGATTTAGAGTTGTTAAATTACCTATACTATCAGGGAGTGCTGATAAATTATTCCCTATTAAAGACAATCTTGTTAAATTAATATAGTTACCGATAGCTACAGGAACAGTAGTTTCTATAAGTTCCTTACTATAATTGATTTCTATATCTGTAAGTGAAACCGAATCAAAGAAACTAAACAAATCGCTTAAACTCGTAAAGTTATTAGCATCTAAATCTAAAGTTTCTAAAAAATTTAGGTTGGCACTTTCGTAATCTGAAAAACCTTCTATTGCATTATTAGATAAGTCTATAGTTTTTAAATAAGGTAGTGCTCTAATAGCATCAGAAGGTATGGTTCCTATTACATTATTATTATTCAAATCCAGTTCGGTAACGTGTCTTAGTCCATCTTCCTTGACTTCGGTATATACCATTGCCCACTCTGTTTCAGGATCACCACTTTGCCAATTCTCTTGGTCAGTCCAATTGCTTCCTCCAGTAGCATTATAAATATCTATAAGGGCATTACGCTCTGATTGCGGTAGCGGGGCAATTTCTTGTGCCAGTAGGGGTATTATATTAAGGAGTACCGCCCAATAAGTTAAGCGGTGACTCCAGTAGGTATATCGTTTTGTAATTTTCATAAAATAGGTGTTATTATCCGTAACCATTATTAATTAAAAGCGTCACATGACCAACTAGCATCACCTGAGTCGCCATTATAATCTCTTTTGTGCCTTCCTGCTCTTGGACATAAAGACACACGTTGTATTTTTTTATTAAAATAGAGGTCTTTACTAGTGTCTTTAGCATGTACCAAACAGAAAATAGCTTTGGCTCTTTTTCCTCTATCTTTGCTTTTTGGTTCTGCAACTTTCATGTAAAATTCGACTTCTGCTTTCCCTGTGACATCTAACGTAATTGTACCTGGAGTTTTATGATCTTTTTTTGCGTATCGAGGTACAAGGTTGACATGAACACTTTGACCTTTCCTTAGGTCATTAGTCACTAGGGTATAATAATGTACCGTTTCCCCTGGGTTTCCTTGAATCAGAAATGTTACCTTCTTTTGTCGGTAGGTGTATTGTGGTGTAAATACAACATTCGTAATTCTAGGTACGGCATCATCATCACAAGCATTTCCTACACCGTCACCGTCATAGTCCTCTTGGTTTTTATTCGGTACAAAAGGGCAATTATCCCCAACATCATCTACGGTGTCATTATCCGTATCAGGGTCAGCTTCAGGGCTTCCTTTAAGTGGGCGTTTTAATCCCGCAGTAGTTCCCGAGGGTACTTCTAAACTGTTGTAGCCCGTGTGTGCTTCATCGGTAGTAACGCGTATGCCTCCCAAACCATCAGTATCCGCTGCTTGTTTAAAGTTGAAATGCGTTTGTGCAATTTCGCCTTCGGTTAGGTAATTAAAACGACGGTCGAGGCTGCTGTTTACAAAGCCGTAATCTTCCATGTTATCTGCTCCTATATCTTGGTATTCGGCATTGGCAGCAACGGCAGTAGGTAGGCTATTGTCGTAACCATACTGTGCCGCTGAGTGTCGGTTTAGGGCATCTCGGTTTTCTAGCTCAGTACCATGAGGGTCAATTTGTGCTACTTCACTAGCAAAAGTCCAGTAATTAGAACGCATCCCTTGGGCTTCCCAATTTTGATCTATATCATAAAAAGACTCAAAGTTTTTAAAGAAACCTTCCGCTCGTAAGTCGGTAGTGTTTTTACCGATTTCGGTACGTACAGCGTTTTTGTAATTGCTACGCTCGGCAAGGTAAGCATAAGAAGCATTGGCACGCCAGTCTCCTGATACATTAAACAAGTAAGGGTTAAATCCGTATTCATGGATTCCTAAATTTTCTAAATCTCCTGAACCGTCATTTTTCATAGGAATACTTGGTAAACCTTTCTCACACTGGCAGTTCCAAACATCGGTATAACTTACAGCACTAGCATTTACCACTTTTAGGCTATTGGTGTTGGTACTAGCTTGTTCAAACTGGGCAGTACTTAACTTTGAAATCAAGTTGCCTTGAGCATCCTCTAATGGATTTTTTAAGCTAGTAATACTTGCCAAGTTTGCGTGTGTTTGGTTACGGTATCCCGAACGCACAATCTGAAAATCAATAGCATTGTCGATATGTTTAAAGTTTCCTGTATCAGCATCTTTGTCGGAAGCTGCTACATTAACCACTTGTCCCATACGATCCATCAGTTGTACGCCCTTATCATCTACGGTCACTACCCAAAGACGTTCGATAGTACTTCCATATGTTGCTAGGATCTCATCACCTAAGGTAAAATGTGCTTTTGTAGTAGCACCGTCATAGCTGAAATAACCATTGGTAGTTTTTAGGAGTTTTCCTGTTAAACCTAAGTTATGAGAAGCCATTCCCATATTCTTATACCCCCAATAGGCAGGCATATTAAAATTATAGTAATGGTCATCATATTCATTAATCGTCTTAGTCAGAAGTACCTCACCTGTATTGGCATCCCAAGCCTCGTTAATGGTACGTACACTAGCTCCTAAATCAGTGGCTATTTTCTCTTTTAGAACTCCCGTAGAACGTACCACTTTACTTGTAATAACGCTATTGGCAATTTGGGTATTTCTGATATTTACAGGATTTAGCATGGCAAAGAAGTAAGGAATAGGATTCGTGGTAACTTCCACATTAGCACCCCCTCCGTTAGTTTTTACATGAGAATAACTTTGTCTAAAATCATTTACGATATCGTAATCTACTCCAATTTGCTGTTGGCTTACTTGTTGGGTTGGGTTATAAATATCAATTACCGTAACTTCGTTATCTAGCTCATTTTGTTCAGTACCATTCAATTGATACTTATATTGAACGCTAGAAATTGGATTTTCAGAAGACTCAGGATATACCGTTTGTGACTTCTGCTTTCCGTTCATATTGTTTGTATGAACTACGTATCCTTGGGAATTAGCAATATTATTGGTTGTATTCACAAAAGTACCAAACAAAGAAGTGAGTACACTAGCCAAGGCAGGGATACGGTTATCAAAAGCGAGATGATCTATAGTCGTATGATCGGTTTTTGTAGGAAAATCTTTCGAGGTATAAAATTCGTGTACCACTTTTCCTGTAGCGTGCTTATTGATTTCCTTGTGACTTACATTGGCAACACTTACCTTTCCGTAAGTTACTGTAGCCCCTGGGAAGTGCGAAGCACCAAAAGGACCTTCTACGTAATTCTCAGATTGTGGAGCTACCAATGCGTCATCCTTATTGTAAAACGGTACGACAAAAGGATTTTCTTTACTTTGGTTTGGTTCAAAAGTAGCTACACCACTTGTAGTACCATCACTATTGGTATAGTCATAAGTCTGTCCGTAGAACTGCCCTTCATCTAAATTCAATTCGGTATTAAGGGCTTTCCAGTTGTCGTGCATTTTTAGCCATTTTACACGAGTACCACCACCTAATTTGGCATCATTAGGACAAGTAAGACGCATCCATGATTTTTCGGGATTAAACACACGTGCTACAGATCGGGCATTGGAACGTAGCCTTCCGTTAGCTCCTGCAATCAGTTCAGAAAAAGCACTAAAGGATTTTCCGAAGTTTTTGATGATGTTTTTTACCGACTGTTTTTCGTAGGCTGGTGTTACGCCTAAAATTTCATTATTTAAATACTTTCTACCGAAATACAGTCCTGCCTTATTAATAGGATTAATCTCTCTATTGGCATTGAAACCACCTTCCTTATCTAAGAAAAGCATCGGGATCCCTACGTACTGCTCGTTACCAATAGTGGTCATCTGGAAACTGGCTTCATCATCGATATGAAAATATCCTGATACGTACTCGTAGTCGTTACTAGAAGGGTCTTTGAATCCTTCTTTAGTCATGTTCATAAAGAATCTAAAATACACAGGAGCGTATTGATGCTGTTTCGTATTCCTATTTTGTAACTGACTTAAGTATAGCTTTTTAAATTCTTCGATAGTAGCCACTTTTCGACTCAGTTGCACATATACGTACTTGGCATCTTTGTAATCGTTTTTATACAATTGCGTATTGTGAATCCAGTCATATAGGTTAGTATCCGCTTCTGAAAGGGCATTAGCTGTTCCCACAACTTTAAACATCTGCATAGCTTCACGATCTTGCACGTATTTGTAATCATCAGATTCATATTCCATTTCGATAGTTCCT
Source organism: uncultured Flavobacteriaceae bacterium (assembly GCA_964472695.1). Classification (GTDB taxonomy): domain Bacteria; phylum Bacteroidota; class Bacteroidia; order Flavobacteriales; family Flavobacteriaceae; genus Aquimarina. The sequence goes on along the minus strand of CAYYNF010000044.1, from coordinate 1,625 downwards.
CCCGAAGGCAAATCGATACTCGTTAATGTCCAAGCACTACTATATTCATCCTGTAGGATTTGGTCATCTTGCTGTACAAAAGGAAATTCAGGAGCATTTATCGGATCATCCGAAGCACATCCCCCTTGATTTGGTTTATAATTTCCCCAAACATCATAAGACTTTAAATTATAAGGATAATTAGCTTCATCATAATGAAACTGATAAGGAGTATATTTCCCCATATTTGAATTCTGATACGTAAAATAGACCTTTTTCAGAGTCAATTTTCCTGCATTAATAGCACTGTTAGGAATACCAGGACATAGCTCGTAAGAATATTCAAAATGAGCGGTTTTAATAGGAGTAATGGCTTTATCATTATCAGGATCATCATCGAGTAAGTTGGCTTTTTTAGCGGCATTTTTTGCATATAAAGACACCTGCTTTAGCTTATACATACTCGATACATTAGCATCTTGGTTTCCTCCACCATCTTCATCAATTACCCCTTTCGCATCTTCACGTTTTTCTAAATCGAAAATGGCTACATGAGTTTTGGTTTCAATTTTTTTGATGTATTTAATCTCCTTTTCTCCATAAATGTAACTTCCTTTTTGATCGGCAGTATGAGTACGTAAACCTTCGTCGTAAGAAGCCATCATCCTTTGGTAAGGCACACGCCATTTGTAGTCTACACCTTCTGGTTTGAGGTAATCGAACTTAGTATAAGTTCCTAAATCATCATCTGTAGGACCATTCCCTGTAAGATCTTCATAATCTGAAGAAAGTATAGCTGAAAGCAAATAAGAATGTGCATAAGCAGGAGTAGTAACCCTATTAAAACCTTGATCAATACCCGAGGTATTTCCTTTGGTATTTTCATTTTCGGCGTATTGTACAATACCTGTAGCACAATTACCCGTTTGAGCAGTAGTAAACGTAACCTCTTTTTTGGTTTTGTTGTAAGCAGGCTCTTCAAATAGGTAACGGCTACCATCAGGTTTTTGAAGGCGATATCCTACCGTGTGATGATCTTTGATATAGCTATCCGTATTTCTAAGACTCCAATTCGTAAAATAATCCTCCTCATACAATGCCTCTAGCTCTTTTTTAGATACTTTTTGAATTGCTGTAGCACGTTGATCTCTTGAAGCTCTTTTTAAATCTGAAGCTTTAAAATCCGTAGAAGATTGTACTGAACTATTAGACTGTACTTTGTCTTTAATATTGTAGGTGTTGTTCACTCCAAATCTTCCTGCATCTTTATAAATATCTAAAGCAATAGGGTCAGTTCCACCTAAATCTGTAAATAATTCGGCACTTTTGTCAATGTCGGGAGTACCCGCCAATTTATAATAGACAGTTTCCTCTTCGTACGTATTTGCTTCTGAGTTTTGCTGGAATGATTTTAAAGCTTTCGTATTCCACACCCCTGTAGAGGAAAGGGTTTGCGTATGCTGAAAATTTGCTCCATAGTGAGCGGTTCCTCCCGCTTGTATTTCTGCTCCTCCAGAAAAAGAAGAAGATTTATCTTCTACGTATTGATCGTGAATTTCTCCTATCTGTGATCTAAAAGGACGAAACTGTCCTCCAAAACCTTGTGACTGTATTTGATAAAGATCATAAGTATAATTAGGTACAGG
>CAYYNF010000043.1:5777-13884 GCA_964472695.1 uncultured Flavobacteriaceae bacterium | reverse complement strand
TTTTTAGATAAAATTACGAGATTATGGTTCCATTATTATTAACAAACGATGGTGGACAACTTTCCATATACACAACAGAACTACTAACAACAGAAGGTAGCTCCACAGAAGATAAACTTAATACATTTTTACAGACACTAAGTCATGAGTCTAAGAACAATTTCTTAGAAACACTTACTAGCTGTTTACTTGATCTCGAGTGTAATATTTCTGGATTTAGCTTCAGAAGGACTAATTTTAAAGACAAAAAATTACAAAGAGAGTTAATACTAAAATTAAGACACTTATTGAAAGACTATATCTCTGAAAATAAGAAAGTGCTTAATGAAAGGGTGAAAAATGTACCCTTTTTTAAAAAAAGAAAAGCTCTTTTCGAAGAAGCTATTAAAGATTTTAAAGAAACTATTTTAAGACCACGTGTTCCTGAAAAACTTATAACTACCCTAGAGGGAGATCTAGTTAGTACTGTAAGATATAATAACCTAACCGAAGAGAATGAGGCTGATCTTCTAAATAACAATACACTTTTTACATTAGGAATAAGCCCCTCTACAAGTACTCCTATACAACACAATGAACTAGAAGTAATGGATGTACATGGAATGCGAAATAACCCTACTTATTTTACCAGTGAACCTCGTACCGTATTAAATGGTGGGGATATTTTACTTACCTCTTGTCACCGAAATGTTCTAACTGCTCTAAAACTTCTTGAATCGAGTACCTCTGAAGATTCTGGAGTAATACACACTAGAAGGGCTGAACTAGTAACCTGTCAATATTTGCCAGATATAGGAATGATTGTAATGCCAGATAGTCGTCTTAATAATAACCAATCAACTAATAATGAATTTGTACGTACAACAGTAAATAGACGAAATGAACCTTTAGAAGGAAGAAGATCTAGAACTTTTACTGATAATAAAGGTAACCCGATGCGCGTAGAACGCTCCCCTAGTCGTAGGCGATTTTATGTAGGTCCCGAAGAAAACTTTTTTGAAAGAAGAAATGAAATACTTAACAAACTATTTAAACAACAACAACAACTTTACAAAAAAATAGCGGAGAACACTGGGAATAATAGAGATTCTAGAATATACGATATCGAAATCGATTTTAACGAATTTACAAATAAAGATGTAACCGAAAAAGAGTTGACTGAGATCTACGAACTGCTTTTTAATATTGATAATTATAATTATCTTCTCCACTCTTATCCAGAAATGAGCACAAGTACTATCCATAATAGAATTCTAAATAAAGTTAATCCTACAAAATACCCTTTACCAAGTAATGAAGGAATAGACTTAGACGCTAGTAAAAGAAATAGACGAACGGCTACCAATCAAAATGCGAGTAGAAGAGCTAGAAAATTATAGTTAGTATTCTCTAGTTAGAGACTTCAAAAAAGTAAATACTTTTGAAAAATGAGATTAAAATCATTTGATTTTAATCTCATTTTTTTTAGAAATCTATATACTGTTTACTTTATTACACTACTCCAACTGATCTCCACGAAGTTTACGAAAGGCTTTTTGGGCATCAACATAATAAATACTATCAGCATAATCGAAAATCAATTTTTGAAAATGTTCTTTAGCCTTAGGAAGGTTACCTTGTTTACGAAAAGCTACTCCCAATAAATAATGTGCATCGTCACACCATAAACTCTCAGGAAAAAATAAGATTAATTTTTCTAAGTTTTTCTGAGCTGCTTTAATGTTATTTTCAGCTATAAAAATTTGTGCTTTAGCAAATAAGGCATCATCTTCAATTTGGTTTCCTTTATAATTTTGCTCTATTTCTTCATACAACTGCATTGCCTTTTTGGGTTGTTGCTGAAAAGTATACAAATCAGCTTTCGCGTACAGTTGTAATGCTGTAAATAAAGTATCCTCTTGTGTATTATCTTCAATTAACAAAGACAAATTCATAGCATCGTTAGCTATAAGCTGAGTAGTGGAAGCCTTAAGCACATCTAACTGTGTTTGCGCCCACTGAAAATCACCTTTATAGTAACTTGCCTTAGCTATTTTAAAACTAGCCTCTTGTGCTATTGGATGATTTTTCACTTTCTTTTTCGCCTTTGAGTAATAGATTAATGCCTGATTAAAACGTTCTTCAAAAATTAATATATCCGCTAATAGAATCTCGATTCTAGCCTGTTCTATTTTAGTAAAAAACTGTTTTTTAAGAGTTGATTTTAGAAAAGAAATAGCTCCTTTCGTGTCATCAAGTTTAAAACCTATAAAATAAGCATAATCTAGGTATAAGGATAAATTATCAGGAATATTTTTATACTTTTTGATGAGCTTTTCATAAGACTTCCGAATCGAAGTATACTCACTTTTAGGATAAGTATTAATATAAATTTTCTGTAGCTCTAAATACGCACTAAATTCAAAAACACCGTCTTTATGATGCTTAATAACGTAGTCTAAAATCTCTTCTGCAACTTCAAAGTGTTTCTCTTCCTGTACCTGAATAGCTAGATTAATTAGCTTTAACACCCCGTCTCCTGTTTGTGCATAAATAGCTTTTTCCTGTAAAAAGGCCTTTCGAAACTGTTTCTGCTGCACAAATAACCAACTTAATAATTCATTGTAAAACACATTAGGGTCTTGTTGAATCTTACGTAATAAAACACGCCTAAAAAGTTCATTATTTTCTTCCTCAGGGTCTTCTGTTATAAACTCATCTAATCGTCGCTTAATTTGTGGAACATACCTTCGATTAGCTTCCATATAGTCAATATAGCTGCTAAACATTTCTTTATAATTACCTAGCTCACCATAAAGCATACCGATCTCATAATTATAATCAAAAGGGACATCATCAGTCATTGCACTTTTGTAACAATGAATTGCTTGTTCTAAAAGATTATGGTCTTTAAAATACTGGGCATATACAGTACTTCTAGAAGGTTGTTCTTCATTACGTAACTGAAACTCTTTAAATATTTCGTTTGCCTTCTCTATATAGTTTTGCTGTTTATAAATTACCCCCATTTCGATGAGGTATTCCAGTCGTCTAGGACTATTAGTATAACTCTTTTCCAATAATGCAATAGCATCATCGTATCTATTTAACTGTACATAGGATTTTGCTAATGGCAATATAACACTTGAATGCTTAGGATTTTTCTTATATAGTTTCTCGTAACTCAATACTGCTTTAGTAAACTCCCCTGTATCATAATAGCTTTGAGCCAACTTCATATTCTGAGAAAACAAAGTAGCTGTTGTAAATAGTACAAAAAAATATAATAAGACGTGCATATAGCTAATATAAAAACAAATTATACTGAACACACTATAATACCAATCGAAAAAATAAGCTACACTAGTATGTATCTAGTGTAGCTTATGTATAAATTAAATCACTGAAATGATATAAGCTTATACCAATTGAAAAATATCATGACGCGTATAAGTGTTTTCCTTTCTAGTACAAAAGAAAAAATAATTCAACTTATTCGTACGACAAATAATATTTCAAGTGGTATTACTGAGCTATCCTCGTGCTAGCGTCTCGATTTCTAGTAGCCCTACTAGTATGCTCACTTTGGAGTCCTGTAGTAAGATTATATGCCTTTAGTAATAAATCTACGTAGACTGCCTTAAGAAGTGGATCAGACATCACTGTTCGTTTTGCCCTGTCGAGCTCAAGACCTAATCGATGTATATTTTCTGGTGAAGGTTCAGGGGCTTGAGCTAAACGTCTGCTCAAGATTTGATAATTACGCAAGGCACTTTCGTAACTTTGTTCATCAATAAATGAATCTTCCATTAAGGCCTGACGTTTTAATTGTAATTGTTCAATAAATTTTTCACGAGATTCAACCTCTTTAAAAAGGTAAGTAGTATAGATCAAATTGTGCAATTGTTCATATTGGTGCTGTTGAATATACCCTGATGACAAATGGGACTTTAAATGATCTAATAACATTTTAAACACCATCATTTCAGTTTCTAGTAGCTCTTCTAAAATATAAGCACTACGCTGTTCTATAGCAGCTATAATTTGATTATTGGAAAGTTCTATGATAGGAGAACCTCCCAATCTATCTAATTCTGAATAATTCGGCATAATTTTATATTTTATTATATTTTTTGCTAAATATAATAAAAGTAATATTTACCCCAGTGTACAATGACTTATGAAAAATCTTGTAAAAAACTACTATACCTGACAACTTTCCTTAATTACTAATAAATTGTATTAATCGATAACTAAAAATCTTCAACAAGTAATTTCTATTCATAAATTACATTACAGACTTGGTCCTCTCCTTTGGTTTTGTTGACTCGTATTATCTTGGTTTTGTTGTGGACTTAAATTTGCCTGACATCGCATCAATAGTCTTACAAAAGCACTTTTAAGCTCTAAGTTAGCCATTAGCGTACTTTTTGAGACCCTAGCTTTATTATATAAAGACTTAGCCTTTTCAATGTGCATAGGCTTCTTTAGTAATGAACGCTTCTCATCAATCTGTTTATGGAGTTCATCAATAGAATCCTTCATTTTATCCAACACAACACCCTGCTCTTCAATTTGATCCAAAGCCTTAGCTAAATGATCAAGATTCTTTTGGGGTATATCTCCTTCTCTGAAAGCAGCACGCATTGCTTCTCTAGCTTCGTGTAGTCTGTGCTTATTTTGAGTATAGATTTCTTTATTCCGCTCTAATTCTGCTAACATATAAGTAGAATCATCTATCAAAGCGTTAAGCTCTCTATAAGACTTTCCATATTTAGAACTATCAGACAAAGTACACCCAACCAGAAAACTCAAATAAATACTTTGATAAAGTGCTTTATACTGTTCTGGAGTAATTTCTCCATTGGCTTTTTGTTTTTTCAATTCTGTGTATAAAGTTTCAAAAAAAGCAGGCTCCTTTTGGAATGTTTCCTCCAAGAAGTTGGGGTTCTGATCTAAGAAATTACTAATTGCGAAAGCAAGATAATCAAGAGGTCTAGTATACTTTTCTAATTGTGCTGAAGTAGGCATAATATTTTTTAAGCGTAAATATAATGAAAATCATATCTATATCCACTCTACTGGGTTCCTTAATATCTCAATTAACCTAGCTTCTTCTGAACCTTCTTGTGGGTGGTGATCATATTTCCACTGTACATGAGGTGGTAAGCTCATTAAGATACTTTCGATACGCCCGTTGGTTTTTAACCCAAATAAAGTCCCTTTATCATGTACCAAATTAAACTCTACGTAACGCCCACGACGTACCTCTTGCCAATCACGTTGCTCTTGTGTATAAGGTAAATCTTTTCTTTTTTCTAAAATAGGCACATACGCCGATACAAAACTATTCCCCACCTGTGTAACAAAAGCATACCAATCTTCAATACTTCTACCTTCAGTAGCTTTACAATAGTCAAAAAATAAACCTCCTATACCCCGACCTTCGTTGCGGTGTGCATTATAGAAATACTCGTCACATTTCTTCTTATACAAAGGATAGAACTCAGGATCATGCTGATCACAAGCTGTTTTACAAGTTTGATGAAAATGCTTAGCGTCTTCATCAAAAAGGTAATAAGGCGTAAGGTCTTGACCTCCTCCAAACCATTGGTCTACGATAGTTCCTGACTTATCATACATTTCAAAATAACGCCAGTTGGCATGTACTGTAGGTGCCATCGGGTTTTTAGGGTGAATTACTAAACTTAATCCACATGCAAAAAAGTCAACATCATCAACCTTAAAATAAGCTTGCATGGCCTTTGGTAAAGGTCCATGTACAGCCGAAATATTTACCCCTCCTTTTTCTATGACATTCCCTTCGGCAATCACACGTGTACGTCCGCCACCACCTTCGGGACGCTCCCAAAGATCTTGCTGAAATTTTGCTTTACCATCAACAAGCTCTAAAGCAGCACAGATTTGATCTTGTAAATTTTCTATATATGCGTAAAATTGTTCTTTCATCTTTTTCTACTTTAAAGTTAGTCCAATGCAATCTGAAATAGACTTACATCGGCGTTATCATAATGACTAGGAAGTTTTTCTGTATTTTTTAATCGAACCAACCCCAAAAAGTCAAACCCACAGTTTTCATAATGTTTAATTAAACGGGCATTGTTCCCTACTGTATCCATACGAATAAACTGCTTAGCATGTGTATTTGCGAAGTCCTTAGCCCAACTCACTATATGTTTTACTAAATGCTTTCCTTTAAAATGAGGATTAATAGCAATACGATGAATATAAATAGAAGGGTCGTTATTTTTTTCTTCCCAAATTAAAGGATCAGTAAAGTCAACTACCCAAACACAAGCGACCTCTTCGCCTATCAATAATTTATACTGACGTTGCTCTTGGATTTCCTTACGTATAAAAGAGGCTTCAAATTGAGGCCACGGAGTAGCTCCCATTTCGTGTTGTTTTGCTACAGCAAAATCATATAACTTCAAGATGGTATTAACATCATTGAGTGTACTTATTCTTATGTGTATCAACATTACTTTTATCCTTTTATTTTTAAACTACGAAAGGTACTTCTCCATAATTACATATTCAAGACCTTGTTTCTGAAAAATGGTACTTGTAAGTTCCAATCCAAATCGAGTATAAAAATTGGTTTTCTCAGTTCGAGCATTACACCATATTCTTGTTACTTTTTTCTGTTTGGCAACTTTGAGAGTTTCCTTCAATAACAGAGAACCGTAACCTTTACCTTATGCATTTTTTAAAGTAGCAAATTTACGAAACTGAGCTTCATTATCGGTTATAAAAAGTGAAATGACTGATACCAATTGATTGTGAACATACAAACCCAAATGAATAGCTGTATCATCATTTTCTAACTTTACAAAATCTAAAGGCTGGTCGGGCCACATAACCTCGTGCCGAATTGGTAAAACTTCTTGGGTTGTAATTTCTTTAATGGTGTAAGAGCTGTTCATACAATATATTTTTCAGCACGAAAATAATAGTATTTTCTTTTCGTAATACCAATTGAGTTAGGATTTATTGTATAAATAAGTTAAGCCTAAGAATTGTTTTTTTCTTGTAAAAAGAGTTTACCCATAGACAAGGCTATGGGTAAACTTTTTTTTGCTTTAGGAAGGAAAAGGAAACGACTTAATATCCGACATCATCTCTTTTCTATTAGTAGAATACATTAATCTTTTCCTACACTACATACCTCTTCTAGAAGAACGAGATCGAGAGCGTTGTTCTGCTGTTGAAGGTTGTTGTCTTGCTCTTTGAGCTTCTTTACTTCTATCCTGTTCTACTTTGGCATCTTTAGATAAAGTCATGAAATAAGCTCCTAATTTTCCTCGACCAGGTATTCCAAATTTTTGCATAAATTTATCTGTACCAACAGTGTTACAAATAGCTATAATAGCATTATAGGACAGATGCTTTAAATTGGGATCTAGACCTAATATAGAGCGTGAGGTGGCTTCCTTAGGCACACTATTACCAAGTTCAATATCATCACGTAAAGCTTCTAAATATGTATATAATGAAGCTCTAGTCATCCCCTTAGTATTGGCATATGCTTCTTCGCATTCAATAGCGCTTCCATATTTAGAAGAATTTGCATCTACATATTCTTTTAACTCACTACGAATTTCATTGTATGATAAACTAGTAAGTGAGGGGTGAAATGAACGTGTAGGAAGGGAGTCCCTATTTATAGATATTACTGCCTTGTCACTTTTAGGGCGATAAAGCTTTTCCGAATCAACACCTTGATCTACACCTAAATCTTGTTTATAAGCCTTTAAATAATCCGTAATACTATCTCTAGTTAACCCAAAATCAGTTAAAAATTCAGAAATAATATCTTCATCACGGGTCTCTAGATTACTCTGATACATACTATTAATCTCGCTATAACTTAAAGCATGTAGTACTGCATCTTGACTAATTCTACTACGTAAAGTTGTGAATCCTTCTTGATTCTGATTACCAACTCCCGTTCTCGATGACCCTCTAGATCGCTCAGCCGTACTGCCCGACATAGGTGCTTTACCTGTATTAGATTTAGGGGCATATCTAGAATATCTTGTTGAGCGTGAAGAAGCAGCATCTGTAGAGGTCCTTGCTGTACTACCTGAAGCAGGAGTCCTACTAG
>CAYYNF010000043.1:0-5677 GCA_964472695.1 uncultured Flavobacteriaceae bacterium | reverse complement strand
GCAGCATCTGTAGAGGTCCTTGCTGTACTACCTGAAGCAGGAGTCCTACTAGCACCAGCTGTATCGCTAGATGTAGGGGCATATCTAGAATATCTTGTTGAGCGTGACGAAGCAGCATCTGTAGAGGTCCTTGCTGTACTACCTGAAGCAGGAGTCCTACTAGCACTAGCTGTATTGCTAGATTTAGGGACATACCTAGGATACCTCATTGATCCTGAATACTGTGTCGATGTTGACAAAGCAGCACCTCTAGGTCTACGAGGAACACCTTTCTGTTGTTGTTCTTTATGTGCTAATGTATTTTTGATCTCCCGATATATACATTCAAAATGGAATAATTTACCTTCTAGGTTAGGTGTATTAAATTTAGTTTTAACATGCTCATAAAATGCATTATGAGTACCAAAACCACTAACCTCAAGAAACCTCTTTAAATCATCTAAGTTTTCTATGCTTTCATATGCTCTTATTTTATCAGATAACTCACGATCAAAAGTTTGAACACCTAAATGTAATGGTCGATAAGTACTATCATAGAGAGATTGTCTTCTTCGATTATTCTGGTCTACACCGATCATTTTATCCGCAAAATAGGCCTGGAACAAGGATCTAGACATAGCAGTTTTAGGTCTAGAAGCCATCAATTCATAAGCCTTTTCTGCAAAGGAACTAATATCATCAAAACCATATTTACGAGCCAACGTATGCTTATCTTCACTAAACATTAGCTTACTAAATTCATCTAAAGCATTGTCTAAGCTATCTAGATTTAATTCTCTAGTACTAGCAAAATTAACACCTTGTTGAAGAGTAGCTTCTCTAATAGATTCATCTAAACGTTCTTTTGTAAAAAAGTCAAATAACTTACTTAACAAAAGCTTCCTAAATTTATCTTCATTAGTAGGAAGTTCTACACCTCCTAATTCTCTATTAATAACATCCAAAGGAGTAAAACTCGAATCAGTAACATTACAATTAATACCATAAAACTGTCTTAAGACATCATCTGCTAAACTAGGATCTAGTTTTAAATGCTCTAGATACTTTCTAACTCCTTTACGAAATAAAATTCCGAAATATCTCTTTACTTCTGGAGAATTCTGCTGTAGTACTACAGTTCGACCATCATTAGCTCGCTCTAAGTTTCTCGAATAAACCGCTTCAAATTCGCTGTTGAAACTAGGTTCTTTAGGTTCTGTAAAACAACTCTCCAAACCAGGAATTAACGTAACCATAAAAATATTTACTTTTTTTGTTAAAACAATTTTAATCAATCAAATATATGTAATACCTAATCTTCAAAAGATTAAATAGAGTGAACACCACATTAGATTAAGCATACTGAGACACTTATTCAGTATTTGATACAATCTCAAAATCACTCAAACGATACACCTCACTTCACGCTCCACATCTAATATAGATTTATAAAAGAATCGTAACATTGAACATAACACCTATGGAATAGTTTATACCTCTCAAAAAAATGAGACTTCTCAAAGGAAAAAAATGCAAACGACAATGCCCTCCAATAAGAAACGGATATAATAGTTGTAAAAAAACTTTATAAAAAACATACTAATTTACTTATCAACACGTTATACATAGACAACACTTAAATAATGAGAAATCTATCATTACTAAAACAAGCGATATCAAACCTGACAAGGTGTATTTCATTACCTGCCCCTGAATCCCCTGAAACTTTTTTCTTAGATCACAACAATTCTTTGAGTGATCGAGAATCCACCTTTCTTGAATTAAATCGTTTTTTGGATAATCTTTATTTTGATCCCATAAGAAACAGGGTTCTCCTAAGGAATATTAACAAGAATAAGGCTTCTCAAGAACTTATGGAATGCATACGTATGTTCGGAGATTTCATCAACACATTTAAAGATAGAAACACCCTAAACATTCAAGGTCACATCAATGCAACTAGAACAACTACCTCAGAAGAATCTACTCAAGATGACCAAAGAGATTTTACTGAAGAACAAAAAGAAGCTGCTAAAGCTTTTCGTGTTACATGTAACTATATTAAAGAACAACTAGTTGCTCCCATATTTAAAAAACATTACGATATAGAGTATCCTTCCGAAGAGCTTGCTGAATCTCCTTCCGATCAAATTACTTATGATAATCGCACACCTTTTCCTTCACGAAATAGTGGTGTTCTATCATTCTACGAACGTATTTTTAATCGTATGGGACTACATTTTAGACGTTTTTCACCCACAAAAATATCTGATAATCAAATACATGTATTCGACGGACATGGATCAAAAACCAAGCACCTAACAGATGAGTATGAAATAAAAGAAAGACTAGACGGAGGAGATATACTGTTAGTTTCTTGCTATCAGAATACCAGTAAGGCTATTGATTTACTAAGAAAACTAACAGATATAGGAAAAAGATCATCTAGACGAAGTTCGGGAATTATTCATCTTCGGAACGAGGGAGTGATTTATTCCGTTCCGACTACTCATGGAGCAATTTACACCTCTCAAGGACGATATCATAATAATACGCCATTGGATAACATTTGTTTTGTAAGAACTACTTTAGAAGACACTAATCAACCGGTTAACAACAAATCCTATACAACCAAAACAGGGCAACGAGTTCACTTGCAACGCTCCAAGAGTCATCGAAGGTTATATCTTGGTAGTGACGAAAATTACTTTGAGGATCGTTTCAAGTTACTTAAACAGCATTACGAAGATAGAATGGCAGCCTATAAACGTGTTGACCCTAACTCTGATCTCTATGACCTTAGCATTGATTTTGACCATTTAAAAAGACTGAATCTTACAGAACAGGAATTTTATCGTCTAAACTCTCTTATAGATAATCAAGAGGATTTTCGTTTTCTTTCTAGAGCTACAAGAAATGAAGTTGGGGATCAACTCAATGTTTGTTCTATTATGACCTTACTAAAAATTAATGTAAGAGGTGAAGGTATTACTAGAGACAAAAGAGTAGAAAATATTAATTATATAAAAAACCTTCTGACTGATCTTATTCAAAAAGAGGAACTCATAGATAACAAGTTAAAAGAAAATCTAGAGAAATTAGTCTGTTACGTTCATTCAAATTTATTTATTGACAATTGGGCTAATAAATCTAATTTGGATCGTTATCTCCTCCTATTTAATAGCTCTGCTACAGCTAGTCAATTATTGAATATTACAAAAACAGCTACTACTGATGATTATGAGACTGTAAAAGAGCTTCAACATGCTATAGATTGTCTTAGGAAGGATATATATTACAATACCCCTAATTACATTAATACAATACTTGATAATGTATATGAGCAACTTGATCAAAAAATGAAAACTATTGAAGAACGTATAGACAACGAGTTAAAAGGAAACATAGAGAAGTTAACTGAATATATTAATTCAGATGCATTTACTCAAAGTTGTCCTAATAAATCTGATTTGGATCGTTATCGTATTTTATCTGGTAGCTTTTTTACATCTGAAATAGTTGCTAACGATATAAATTCTTTTGAACATGCTGTAAATAGTTTTAAAAAAGCTACATCTCAATTTAATCCAGAGCATATTAATACAATACTTGATAATATAAGTATAAACATTAGGCAAAAAGTCAGAATTACTACGGAAAGAAAATCAGAACAAAAAGAACAATCACGACGATCACAACGCTCTCCAAGGAGGGCTCGTTAGTAGTTATAACACCAACCTAATTATCAAAATATTATACATACACAACACTTAAATCATGAGAAATCTATCATTACTAAAACAAGCGATATCAAACCTGACAAGGTGTATTTCATTACCTGCCCCTGAATCCCCTGAAACTTTTTTCTTAGATCACAACAATTCTTTGAGTGATCGAGAATCCACCTTTTTTGAGTTAAATCGTTTTTTAGATAATCTTTATTTTGACCCCATAAGAAACAGGGTTCTCCTAAGGAATCTTGACGAAAAAAAGGCTCCTCCTGAACTTATGAAATGTATACGTATGTTCGGGGAGTTCATTAATACATTTAAAGATAAAAACACCCTAAATGTTCAAAGTCATATAGCTGCAGGTGACAGAACTGTCTCTGAAGAATCTATCCAAGGTAATAAAAGGCGTGATCTTACAAAAAGACAAGAAGAAGCTGCTAGAGCTTTTCGTGTTACATGTGAACATATCAAAAAGCAATTAGTTGCTCCTATATTTAAAGAGCGTTACGGTATAAGTTACCCTTCTGAAGAACTTTCTAAACCTCCTTCTGATCGAATTACCTATGATAGTCGTATTCCTTTTCCTGAAAGAGGTAATAGACAACGATCATTCTACGAACGTAATTTCAGTCAAATAGGGTTACGTTTTAGACGCTTTGTATCTAGAAATATCCGCGATAATCAGTTACATGTATTCGAGGCACATGGACCAAAAGGAAAAGAGTTAACGGATAGGTATAGGATAGATGAGAGACTAGATGGAGGAGATATGCTGTTAGCTTCTTGTAATCAAGATACTGACAAAGCCATTAATTTACTAGAAAGACTAACATATCCAGGTATATGGAAAAGATCATCCAAACAAAAATCAGGAATTATTCATCTTCAAAACAGAGAACTTCTTTATTCCATTGAGGCTACTCATGGATCGATGTTAACCTCTGAAAGACGATATCATAATAACACCCTATCAGAAAGTAACCCTTTTGTACGAACTACTTTAGAGAGTCCTAACCAAGCTTTCGATAATCGAAGTTATACAACGGATACGGGACAGCGAGTTCATTTGCAACGTTCTAATAGTGGGCAAAGGTTATATCTCGGTAGTGATGAGAATTATTTTGAAAATCGTTTTGAGTTACTCAAACAATATTACAAAGAAAGGATGGCTGCTTATAAGCGTACTGATCCCAACTCTGATCTCTATGACCTTAGCATTGATTTTGAACATCTAAAAAGACTGAATCTTACCGAAAAAGAACTTTCTCACTTAAACAAACGTATGAATGATCAAAAAGATTTTTGTTTTCTTTCTAAAACAGCAAGAAATAAAGCTGGGGATCAATTCAATATTCGATCTCTAGTAACCTTAATAAAAACTTCAGCAAGAAGTGAGAATATTACTGAAAACAAAAGAGTAGAAAATATTAATTACATAGAAAACCTCCTAACTGATCTTATTCAAAAAGAAGAACTCATAGGTAATGAGTTAAAAGGAAAACTTGAACAATTAATGCAATATATTAATTCAGATGAATTTATTCATAGTTGGGCAAACAAATCTGATTCAGACAACTATGAACTTTCATCTTATTACTCTTTTACACCAAACCAATTATCGAATGTTACAAAAGTAGCGACTACTGCTGATTATATAAATATAAGAAACCTTGAATATGCTATAGGTTGTCTTTGGGAAAACACATGTCACACTAACCCTAACCACATTAATACTTTACTTGAGAATTTAGGTAAAGATCTTTGTAAAAAGATGAAACTTCTTAAGGGTGAAAAACCTGAATTAGAAACAGATGATCAACGACAAAAACGAAGAAAAAAACAAAAACAGTTACAAGAGGAAGACCTACAACAGGAAAGACAACAGCAGCAAGAACAACGACAACAACGACGACAACAACGACGACAACAGCGACAACAACGACAACGACAACAAGAACAAGAACAAC
>CAYYNF010000042.1:0-14094 GCA_964472695.1 uncultured Flavobacteriaceae bacterium | reverse complement strand
ATTTTTAACTTTTATAGGGGTGTTTTTCTCATTATCCACTGTATTATACAGTCAAGAGAGTAAACTTTATTTTGTATCAGTACCTACTTCATTTTTAAGGAGTGGACCAGGTACAAATTATAATGTTATAGCTGAATTAACTAAAGGGATGCAAGTATCTGTAATTAGCGAAGATTTTGGAGATTTTTGGACGGTTCAATATAAAAACACAAATGGTTTCATTAGGCGAAATGATATCATTGAACTTGAAAAACAAGTTATCGTAGAAGAAAAAACAGTTATAAAAGAAATAGTTAAGGAGGTAAAAACACCTGTTGAGCCTGAGTATGCTAGTATTGAAGAAAATTATAGTAATTGGGATACTACACAATACGAAACAGGGGCGACTCCTGAATGCCTTAACATTGTTCCTGAATTTGATTATAGTTTAGATAATTATCTTAAAATTAATAATGCTGGTTCAAATACAGAAGCTGTAGTTAAACTTATAAAAATCGATGATACTACGAACAAAGAGTCCACTTATAGAATTGCGTATATCCAAACGGGGGATAATCATTACATGAGAAATATTCCTGCAGGACTATATTACCTAAAAATTGCTTACGGAAAAGATTGGAGAGAGATTACCGAAAATGGTAATTGCTATGGTAAATTTATAAGTGCTCCTCAGTATGAAAAGGGAGGTGACATTATTGATTTCACTCCTATTAAAACAGAAGATGAAAAGTCTCTGGATGTACCTTCTTATGAATTAACACTAGATATTGATAACGTAGAAAATACGAACAGCCTAGTAACCGATGACATTTCAGAGAAGGAATTTAATGATTAAAAAGATTCGGATATCCCCGCTTTTTCATATCACTATAATTCACTAGTATAAACAACAAACCCCAGTATGCTTTCAGATACTGGGGTTTGTTAATTTTTTAAAACAAACTACATACGTTCAGGAACATCGATCCCTAAAATTCCAAAACCAGAAGCTATAACATTACCTACCCACTCTGAAAGTTGTGCTCTAAATAATGTTTCTACTTCCGTATCTGCCCCAAAAATTGAAACATTCTGGAAAAATGAATTGTAGGCTTTCACTAAATCATAAATATAATTAGCTACTACAGCGGGACTATAGTTCTTGGCAGCTAACTGAATTATATTAGGATATTGAGCTAATTGCTTAATCAATTCTTTTTCTTTTTCATGCATACTAATCGTATCGATCAACACTGATTGATCGTGTTGTGATTTACGTTTAATTGCTTGAATACGTGCATATGTATATTGAATGAAAGGACCTGTATTTCCTTGGAAATCGATAGACTCTTCTGGGTTAAAAATCATCGATTTTTTAGGGTCTACTTTCAACATAAAATATTTCAAGGCCCCTAAGCCAATTTTTCTATACACTTCCTGCTTTTGCTCCTCAGAATAACCATCTAGCTTACCTAGTTCCTCTGAAATGTTTTCGGCAGTGGTCTTCATTTCATCTATTAAGTCATCGGCATCTACTACAGTTCCTTCTCTACTTTTCATACGACCATTAGGAAGATTTACCATTCCATAACTTAAATGAAATAAATTATCTGCCCATGTATACCCTAGTTTTTTAAGAATCAGGAATAACACCTTAAAATGATAATCCTGCTCATTACCTAC
Source organism: uncultured Flavobacteriaceae bacterium (assembly GCA_964472695.1). GTDB lineage: Bacteria > Bacteroidota > Bacteroidia > Flavobacteriales > Flavobacteriaceae > Aquimarina. The sequence goes on along the minus strand of CAYYNF010000042.1, from coordinate 12,432 downwards.
GGTATACACCATTCCTTTTACGAAAAAATCTTTAGAACGCTGAATAGCTGTTCCTATATCTTGAGTCATATATACCGCTGTTCCATCACTACGTAATACTAACTTTTCATCAAGCCCCTCGTCAGTAAGATCAATCCATACAGAACCATCGTCTTTTCTGTAAAAAATTCCTTTCTCTAAACCTTCTTCTATAACAGACCTACCTAATTTATAGGTGTCACTTTCGTAATAATTTTTATCAAAACTTACACCTAGTTTATTATAAGTCACTCCAAAGCCATCGTACACCCATTGGTTCATCATCTTCCAAACACGTACGACTTCATCATCACCTTGTTCCCACTTTCGTAACATTTCTTGTGCTTCGATCATCAACGGAGCTTTCTTTTTAGCTTCTTCTTCTGTGATACCACTAGCTACCAAAGCTTTTATTTCTTCTTTATAAACTTGGTCAAACTTTACGTAGTAGTTCCCTACCAACTTATCCCCTTTTAATCCTGTAGAATCAGGAGTTTCACCTTCTCCAAACTTCTGCCAAGCCAACATGGACTTACAAATATGGATTCCTCTATCATTAATAATTTGAGTCTTATAGACTTTTTTACCACTAGCTTCTAAAACATTAGATACTGCGTACCCCAATAAATTGTTACGAACATGACCTAAATGTAAAGGCTTATTTGTATTCGGTGAAGAGTATTCCACCATAACCCCTTGTTTTTCATCAGGAGTTACAAAACCAAAATCGGATACTGCTTTATTAGTATTGAAAAAATCTAAATAATAATTAGTGTCAATTACAATATTTAAAAAACCTTTCACCATGTTAAAACCAGCAACTTCCTTCACATTACTCTTCAAGTAGTTACCAATATTTTCACCTATCTGAACAGGGTTTCCTTTAATATGCCTTAGCATAGAAAATACTACTACTGTAATATCTCCCTCAAACTCCTTTCTAGTTGATTGAAATTCAATATTTTCTAAATCAACACCGTATAATTCTTTTACGGCTTTGGTTACTTCTACTGAAAGTAATTGTTGCATAATTTTCTAGTTTTAAATACAAATTTAGAAATCCTAATTCGATTAGAAAAATGAACTAATTGGGATATTAAACAAAATATAAATCAAGTCAGAGTAATGTTAAACACTTTTGTAAGTAATCAACAGTCTGTATTTTTAAAAATATGTTACTCAATACCACTTATAAAGACCATGAACAAGACCTCAAAATAGCACAACAAGTAGGTGAAGCGTACTCTTTTATCGAACGTATACGTATGAAAGGTATTGGTTCTCCTAAAATAACTATACTCAAATCAGATGTCAAGATTTATAACTTATTACAACTCGACCAAAATAGAAATGTTTGTAATATTGAACTACGCCCTAAGGGCATCTTAATTTCTTTTCAAAAACGTCTTGAAACCTACCAGTTAGTTATTCCTTATTATAAACTAACTATCTTTAAAGGTGATACTAATGCCTATACCTTACATAAAGATCAGTACTTTGTAAAATTACTTATCCAAAATCATAAAGAAGAAAACTTCATGCAACGTATCACTGCCTCTAAAGCTGCTGAATCGATGATTCAAAATTTGAAGTATTAAACAGACAAAGACTAAAGACTCTGTCTAGCCGCTCTCTTATTCATCTCTTTTGCCTTCTTGAGAACACGCTCGATGGTAGTGTCATCTAATCTATAAATAGATGATAAAAAATTTCGAACTCTATTTTCGTTATGGGCATAAGACTTTACCTGTTTCGCATAATTCTCTATCTGTCTTTCTTCTCTGGTAAGTGGTTCAGAAACTTCTGTTTTTGGAGACTCTTTACCTATTTCTTGATCAATCACCTCACTCACTTGCTTATTAATCTGAGGTGTACTCATCTCTTGTTGTGAATAATTATGAAGTGCTTCAACACTTTCTTTCCTATTATTAGAAGTAGTATCAGGTACGTCTATCGAAACACCTCTTAATGCGATCACCTCTTTATCATCTAGTGATGTAAGATTCATTGATGATGTTAAACTTAATGCCCCATCACTCCGTAAAAAAGATAAATTACGCTGATATTCATATTCAGAAAACTCTGTAATACTTTGTAATTCGACAGATGCTAAAGAAACCATATCACTATCAGACTGAAGTGTCCTTTCATAATGTAAGGAACTACTTATCTTATCAGCAAGCTGTTTTCTTTTTTCTGAGGGTATATAAAGTTTTTCGTCTAAGTATTCAACAAGCCCTCTATTTCTTACATGCCAAGCAATTGAAAAAACTTCTGAAACCTGCTCAGGTGTTAATTCTTTATGCTTGCCTTGAAAATCAGAGTAACTTGTTTCTAGCGCCTCAAGTACATATGCAATTACTTGTTCTCTTTTCTCGACTGAAACACTTTCTTTAAAATTGAAGAAACGAGCTAGATCCTCCCATAATTAAAAATGTCTTTTTATTATGCAAAGCTACACTTAATAACACCCCTAAGACAAAATCTGTTTATACTTAAAAGTAAACACATTACACTTAATACTTTAATGATATATTAACTAGAAAGTATAAATTTGGGACATTATATTTAGTATTTAAAGTACATGAGTAAAGAGACAGAACAACAGCCTATAGCTACCCCTTTAAGTGATATATACGGAGAAGATCAAGTTGTAAATAAATTTAAAGATAAGAATTTTAAGAATCTCGACTGGTATGAGGAATCAACTTGGTTTGCTGCATTCTTTGGTTTGTTAGCAAAGGCTGGTAAAGGGATCTTAAATTCATATAAGAATTGGAAAGCTAAAAGTGAAGGAAAATTGGCTCTTCATAAAGACTCTTGGGTTATAAACTTACTTTCAAAGAAAATTGCCCTCCAAACCGAAGACCGCCTTAGAAATATTGCTAAAATAAAGGGGAAGGATGCAAAAATAATAGAGTTAAAAGCACTTCTAAAAAATATCAAAGATCTAAAAACAGAGCAATACAACGATCTTAGATATAAAACATATACCGAAAAAGAAAAGAATGCAGGCTTTGACGAATCTGAACAGCTAATATACGAAAGGGATCAAGAAGCATTTGAAGACGCTATTAATCTAATTGACAAAATTATAAACGATCTTAGTCGAGTGAATCTTGATGATAATAACTTGGAGGCTATGACAATAAGTAGAGCTACCAGAGCTTTCTCTCCTGTAGTACCAGATCACTCCCTAAAAACAAGTAGACAACCTATGAAAATACAAGTGAAATTTTAATGTAAAATACAACTTCATAGGTATCTTTTCTTAGAAGTAGGATTCAAGTGATAAATGCAATTTTAGGAAAATCTAAAAGATATTGGTATAATTTTTTGTCAAAAAAGGGCCTTATAGAGATAGAAATTGGAGAGAAAAAAAAACACTTTCTGAAATACAAGAGAGAATAACATCTAATCCTGCATATCAGAGATATGATGTGAACCAATCTAGATATGAGTTGATTTGTAGAAGTTATTTTCATGAAAGAAGGCATTTATCTTTAGAAGGTTTAATAGCTAGACCCAAGAGCGATCAAGGAGTTAGAAAGGTTGTTAGTGACCACCTGCAAAGTAGATCAAAAAGCAAGAAGAAAACATGTTTTCCTAAACTTGGATAAGACCTAAATTTTACAAGTAAAAAAGAAAGAAGTATACCAAAAGTACCAAACAAGGGTACGGGTGTATGCATGTAAAAGTTTAATTAACAAAAGACAAAGAGTGATAGCAATCTAATTTAGATTACTATTATTTTTACTTTATACTAATAGAATTATTGGTGTCGAGTAGACCAATTTCACACCTGTATTTGCATTAATTTTATAGAAAAGGAGTAATTTTGCAACAAATTCTTATAGTCATTATGGAACACTTCTTTTCTTCAGATTTTACACTAGGAGTACTCGGTGGAGGACAACTAGGAAAAATGCTTTTGTATGAAACGCGTAAGTATGATATTGCTACGAAAGTACTTGATGCTAGTACTGATGCCCCTAGCCGTATTGCAAGTAATCTATTTGAACAAGGAGATCTACTAGATTTCGATACGGTATATAATTTTGGTAAGGACGTAGATGTACTGACTTTCGAAATAGAAGCTGTAAACGTTGCTGCTTTAAAGAAATTAGAGGAAGAAGGTAAGCGTGTATATCCTTCTTCAAGAACCTTAGAAAAAATTCAGAATAAAGGAATTCAAAAACTTTTCTACAAAGAGCATGGTATTCCTACAGCACCTTTTACGCAATTCGAGACGAAAGAAGCACTCCTAAATAGTATACAAAATAATAATACTTCATTACCTTTTGTTTGGAAGTGTACTGAAGGGGGATATGATGGTCAGGGAGTATCCATTATAAGAACTAAAGAGGATCTCGCCAAAATACCCGATACACAATGTATCGCTGAGGATTTAGTTGATTTTAAAAACGAACTCGCTGTAATTGTAGTACGTAACCCTTCAGGTGAAGTAAAAACCTATCCTGTAGTTGAAATGGAATTTCATCCAGAAGCGAATCAGGTAGAGTACGTTATTTGTCCTGCACGTATTCCTTTGAAAATTCGTAATAAAGCTAGAGAAATTGCCACTAAAGTTTCTCAAGAATTTGAACATGTAGGTGTGTTGGCTATAGAAATGTTCCAAACGCAAGACGATGAAATACTGGTAAACGAAGTTGCTCCAAGAACGCACAATAGTGGACATTTTAGTATAGAGGCAAGTTATACTAACCAATTTGAACAACATTTACGTAGCATTTTAGACCTTCCATTAGGAAGTACTGATAGTAAAACTGCAAGTGTAATGGTCAATCTTGTTGGGGCTGAAAATTACACGGGTGAGGTACATTACGAGGCTATCCAAAAAATTATGGCACTTCCAGGAGTAACACCACATATTTATGGGAAAAGACAAACACGACCTTTTCGTAAAATGGGACATGTGACCATAATTAATAAAGATGTAGAGGAAGCTAGAAAGATTGCAGAAGAAGTAAAAAATACAATTAGAGTAATAAGTAAATAAAACATTATGAGTAAGGTAGGAATTATTATGGGAAGTACAAGTGACTTACCTATTATGCAACAAGCTGCAGACTTCTTAAAAGAGTTAGGTGTTGATTTTGAGTTGGATATCGTATCAGCACACCGTACTCCTGAAAAGCTTTTTGATTATGCTAGTAACGCACATAAGCGAGGTATTAATGTAATTATAGCAGGGGCTGGTGGAGCAGCACATTTACCAGGAATGGTTGCTTCGTTGTCGCCATTACCTGTAATAGGAGTACCTGTAAAATCTCGTAACTCTATTGATGGATGGGACTCTGTACTTTCTATCTTACAAATGCCAGGTGGTGTTCCTGTAGCTACTGTTGCTCTTGATGGTGCATTAAATGCCGGAATTCTTGCAGCACAGATCATTGCTAGTCAACAACCTGAATTATTAGAAAAAGTTGTTGAGTACAAAGAAGGGTTAAAAGCTAAGGTAATTAAAGGGGCTGAAAGTGTGAAACAGTAGTAATACCAATTGAGAAATATTCATAAAAAACACCTCTAGATATCTAGAGGTGTTTTTTATTTTGGTCTTTATAAATAAAGTTGATGTTAAGAAGCACTACGTCGAGGGCTTCCCGTACTTTTTCTTTCTCTTCTTTCTATTCTTTTGTCATGCACCGTTGAAGAATCCATAACTTTTGACTGTTTTTTGAGCTTATCTATTTCAGCCTCTATCTTTTTAATTTTTAATTTCTGAATATTAAAAACAACACCTATTGTTAGTACAATACCTACCACTACTATAACTCCTCCTGCTATACTTTTTAATAAGAGTAGTTTAGGGGTTTCTGAGGCGGTAGCAAGGTACGTAATCCCTTTGGAGGTTGCTATAAAAGACATAATCGTAATACCAATACCTATTAAAGCAATGAAGAACTCTTTAGTGCCAGGTGTAACCATATCAATGATAACGAAAAGAGGATTAGATAGTCTTCCTTTACTCTTTTCTAGAGAGCGAATAGCGCTATAATTCATAAATAGAAAAATTAAGTTAGTTAGATTGTATAATCTATAATATAGCCTATTTATGAGTTAAAATCAAATTTATTCGATTGTAAATCAGTGTTTAACGGTGTTTTGTTAAGATCTGCTTATCTTAAGTATCTATGATCAATTTGGTAATTAATGTGCTTCTAGCCAGTTACGACCTACACCAAGTTCTACATCAAGAGGGACTTCTAGTGTATAAGCATTCTCCATTTCATTTTTGATAAGCACTTTTATAGTGTCTAACTCAGATTTTGGCACATCAAATACCAATTCATCATGTACCTGTAAAAGCATTTTTGTCTTATAATTTCCTTCCTGTAGTTTCTTATCAATATTAATCATGGCAATTTTGATAATATCAGCAGCACTACCTTGTATAGGAGCATTAACCGCATTTCGTTCCGCAGCACTACGTACTACTCCATTTGCCGAATTAATGTCTTTTAAATACCTACGGCGTCCTAGTACGGTCTCTACATAGCCTTTTTCACGAGCAAAAAGAACTTGATTACTTATATAGGCTTTTAGCTTTGGGTAGGTTTCATAATATGCGTCAATCATTTCTTTAGACTCTTTTCGGGAAAGACTTGTCTGATTACTTAATCCGAAAGCAGATACACCATACATAATTCCAAAGTTGATTGTTTTAGCATGGCTACGTTGTTCTCGACTGACCTCTGTTATGTCTACTCCAAAAACTTTTGCTGCAGTAGTGGCGTGAATATCGTTTCCTTTTTGAAAAGCTTCAATCATATTCACTTCCTTACTAAGTGCTGCAATAATACGTAATTCTATTTGTGAATAATCTGCTGCTATGAGCACATGGTTTTCATCACGAGGAATAAATGCCTTACGTACCTGTCGTCCTCTTTCAGTACGAATAGGTATATTCTGTAAGTTCGGGTTATTAGAACTTAACCTACCTGTGGCTGCTACCGTTTGGATGTATTCCGTATGTACTCGCTGACTATGGTCTTTTACTTGTTCTGGTAATGCATCGATATACGTATTTTGTAATTTTGTCAACCCTCTAAATTTCAAAATATCACTAACGATTTGATGGTCGCTTGCTAAATTAGACAAAACATCTTCTGAAGTAGAATATTGTCCTGTTTTTGTCTTTTTAGGTTTGTCGATAAGTTTCATTTTTTCAAATAAAACAACTCCTAGTTGCTTAGGAGAAGTAATTTTGAAAGTTTCACCTGCTTGCTGATAAATATTCTCTTCAAGGGCTTTTATATCACTATTTAAATCATCAGAAAGACTTTCTAGAAAAACCTTATCGAGATTAATTCCCTCAATTTCCATACGTGCTAATACACTTACTAGCGGTATTTCAATATTATTTAATAAATCTAAATTATCAGCCTCACCAAGTTCCGAACGGAAATAATTTGCGAGTTGTAAGGTGATATCGGTGTCCTCTACAGCATATTCTGTTTGCTTATCAATAGGTACTTGACGCATTGATAACTGTTTTTTACCTTTTTTACCTATAAGGTCGACTATAGAAATAGGTGTATAATTTAAGTACGTCTCAGATAGCACATCCATATTATGACGCATATCAGGATTGATAAGGTAATGTGCGATCATCGTATCAAATAAAGGTCCTTTTACCTCAATATTATATTTGTGTAATACTTTAATATCATACTTAAGGTTTTGACCTACTTTTTCAATTTGCTCATTTTCAAAGAAGGGTCTAAACTTGTCTATTAACGCTTGTGCTTGATCAAAATCTTCAGGAAACGGTACGTAAAAACCGCTTTTTGCCTCCCAACTAAAAGCAATTCCTACTAATTCGGCAGTAAGAGCATCTAATCCTGTAGTTTCTGTATCGAAACAAACACTTGATTGTTTTTGTAGAAAATCTAACAATAATGACAAACCTAAATCTGAATTGACTGTTTGATACAAATGTGGCACATTAGTATGGTCTTGACGTGTCGTTAATGATTCTGGCGATTCAATTCCTTCAATATTGTCAAATAACGAAAACTGCCCCGATCCAGCTGTTTTTTTAGGAACTACAGGAGCTTCTTTTTTAGGAGTTTCAGGGGTATTTGTTTGTGCTGTACTGAATAAATTATAAAATTGTGTCTTTAGTCGTCTAAACTCTAGTTCATCAAAAAGTTGGTACACTTTTTCAGCATCAGGAGTAGATAATTTATAAGAAGCTTCATCAAAAAGTACATCACACTTTATATTAATAGTAGCTAATTGTTTAGAAAGCAAACCTAATTGTTGATTCGCTTCTACTTTTTCTTTCATTTTTCCTTTTAGGTCATTTATGTTTTCAAACAAGCCTTCCATACTACCATACTTAGCAATAAATTTTTTAGCTGTTTTATCTCCTACTCCTGGTAACCCTGGTATATTGTCTACAGAATCTCCCATCATTCCAAGATAATCAATTACCTGTTCAGGACGTTCAACTTCAAACTTAGCTTTAACCTCGTCAATTCCCCAAATTTCGATTCCGTTCCCCATACGTGCTGGCTTATACATAAATATGTTTTCAGACACCAACTGTGCGTAATCCTTATCAGGAGTAACCATATATACTTGAAAGCCTTTCTTTTCCGCTTGTTTTGCAAGTGTTCCAATAAGGTCGTCAGCTTCTACTCCAAACTCTTCGATTATTGGGATATGCATATTTTTTAAAATCTGCTGTATGTAGGGAACTGCTATTTTAATAGCCTCAGGAGTTTCTTGTCGATTCGCTTTATACTCAGGGAAAAGTTCAGCACGTTCACTACTGCCCCCCTTATCGAAAGCTACGGCTAAATAATCAGGTTTTTCTTTTCGAATGACTTCAAAAAGGGAATTTGTAAATCCCATAATTGCCGATACATCTAATCCCGTACTGGTAATACGAGGATTTTTAATAAAAGCATAATATCCTCTAAAAATTAACGCAAAAGCATCTAACAAAAATAACTTCTTAGTATTCGCCATAATCTGAAAAAAAAATTAGACTTCGAAGATAGACATTTTTAAAATATGGAGAGAAATGAATGCTGTAAAAGCCCCTCTGGATGACGTTACCCTACCATTTTTATTAACGAAAAATTAGAATGATAAACTTGTTAAAAACAGAGAAGATGTAGAATTTCGGAACCAAAAAAATCACTTCTTATATTCCTATTACTATGTTTCGTTTTTACTTCTTTATCATATTATTGCCACTATTAAGTTTCAGCCAAAATAAACATCATATATCAGGAAAAGTAATCGATGAAAATACACTGAAAGCCTTAGAATTCGTAGAAGTTATAGCACGTTCCAGTATAGATAGCTTATCAATTTATGGAACAATTACAGATAGTGACGGTATATTTGAATTACACGTTCCTACAGGACGCTACTATGTCAATATTAGCTGTATCGCTTATGATAGTATAAGTATGGAAACAGAAGTCATAGAAAATAAAAACCTAGGACAGTTTAAGTTAAAAAATGCTCCTGAACAATTGAACGAAGTAACTATTGAAAGTGAAAAATCTATTATAGCATTTGAACCTGATAAAAAAGTGTATAACATAAGTAAAGATGCTACTAGTGTGGGAACAGATATATCCGAAGTATTAGGTAATTTACCTTCTGTAAGTGTAGATCCCGAAGGAAGTGTAAGCATTCGTGGTGATGAAAACATACGTATATTAATTGATGGAAAACCTTCACCACTAGTAAATAGTGCTCCTGAAAATGCATTAACACAGCTTTCAACGGATATCGTAGAAAAGGTAGAAGTTATTACCAATCCTTCAGCAAAATATGATGCGTCAGGAACAGGAGGGGTTCTCAATATTATTTTGAAAAAATCTAAAGTTAAAGGTCAGAGTGGTACACTAAACTTAAGTATTGGAGCTCCTACCTTGAGTAACGCCAGTGCCAACCTGAATTACCGTACTTCAAAATATAGCCTCAACACAAATATCGCTTCATTTTATACAGGAAGACCAGGAAGTTTAACTTTTGAAAACACGTATGAAAACACAACACTTACTCGTACGCATGAACAACGTGATATTGATCGTGAGGATATTGCAGGAACTATAAACACTAGTATAGATTATTACCTAAACCCTAAAACAACATTAAAAGCCAGTGCCTTGGGGCGTATTGCTGATGAGAATGATAATTTTATAAATACAAGCTTAGGTTTTTCAGACACGACTCTTGTAAATAGCCAACTTATAAAAAATCCACAACAGGAATGGGATCGAGGTATACAACTAGATTTAGGAATAGATCACAAATTCACTAAACAAGGAAAATCCCTTAGTGCTAATTTACAATATGTATATGACAAAGAAGACGTTAACCAAACGGCTACTACTTTTGAAAATTTAGATACAGAAGAATTGCTTAGTGAAGAATTAGTCAATAGTATTAAATACGAACAAAATCTACTAGGTCAAATTGATTATGTATATGAAAAAGAAGATCTCAAATTTGAAAGTGGATACCGTACAACACTAACGAGTAACAACAAAGATTATCAGTTAGATGATTTAGATCTTAATACATTAACTTATGTACCCAATCAAGATCTTACCAATACTTTTGATTATCGTACTCATATTAATGCAGTCTATACACAATATCAAAACTGTTGGGGTAAAGTTTCTGCCACAATGGGGTTGCGTTTAGAATATACTGAACTGAAAGGTGAAATCAATACACCATTTGATACTAGTGGCTTGCAGAATTTGATAGGAGAAGTAATACAACTCAATTTTAAAGATACTTATTTAGCTCCTTTTCCAACTCTCAATATGAGTTATGACTATTCAAAAGACACCCAAGTAAGTATAGCAATTAATAGAAGAATTAGAAGACCTTATCGTTTCTTTTTAAACCCTTTTCCATCACGATCGAGTCAAACAAATATTTTTCAAGGAAACCCTAATTTACTCCCTGTTTTTTCAACGAATTATGAAATAGCAGCAACACATAAATGGAATACACTGAATATAAATGCCTCACTATATTACCAACATGCCCCTAACTATTTTCATGTGGTACATGAAACTATTGATAATGCCTTTACGAATGGTGTTCCTGTTATTAGAGCGATTCCTATTAACCTCGAAAAAAGTGAACGCCGAGGTGTAGAACTCAATATTATATATACCCCATGGCACTGGTGGCGTATCAACTTAGGACTAAATGGCTATTTCTTTGAATATACAGGGGACTACAACGGTGTGAATTTCGACAGTATTGACAATGCTTTAAAAACAAATTTCAGTTCAAAAGTAAAACTACCTTGGAAGATTAATTGGCAAACTAACTTTAATTACACCGCAGGACGCAGAACGGCACAAACTTTTTATAATCCTCGTTACCGTTTAGATCTAGTTTTTAGTAAAGAATTTATAAAACAAAACCTCAGCTGTAGCTTTAGAATAACCGATATGTTTAATACGTATCGTAGACGCTTTAAAACTACAGGCACTGATTTTACAACAGAAGGGGACTTACTATTCAGAAAACGACAGTTTGCATTGAGTTTAATTTATAAAATCAATCCTGAACAATACAAGAGAAACCAAGTTAGAAAAGTTGGTTTTTCAGAATCTTCAGGGGCAGGTTATTAATTTTTGAGCTCAATTTAAGGGTGGCAGGATTCAAGTTATAAATACTTATATAGAACCAAAACAGCAACTATAAACGATAGAAGTAGTTGTTATGTCTATTCTTTGAGAGATTATTAAATAAGGGTTAGTTTTTTGAGGAGGTGTGTGTATATTGTGGTAAAAAATAAATAAAATTATGACCTTACAAAGTTTTTTATCCGAATATGTCTTAGCTTCATTACTGGATATCGCCAGTATTGCAATAAAAAGAAACTATGGAGATAGTACCAATACACGTATAATAGGAGTTGAAGATTGTCATTTGTCAGTAAGCCAACAAAGTGAGCTTAGAAAAATTGATGAGTCGATAGGATATTTTGAAGAAAATTATAACGATTTAATAACTATATACGAAACTATAGAAAGAAACCTTAGAACCAAAAGTAAGGCTCAGGCTGAATTACTAGAAAAGTTAAAAAATACTTCCATAAGTAGCGAAGATAGACAAAAGATAATAGCTGAAATCCGTCAAAACTTTAGAGAATACAATAATGATACACAAGATGATTTACTGAGAGAGATTGAAGAGAAACAAGATATTTTAGAAAGAATACTTATAGACATTAAATACAATAATGTACTTCCGGCTAACAATAAGCGAGACATAGCCGAGTACTTAGATAAGAAAATTACAGAACTAGATGCGTTTTCCCAAAAAATCCGAGGGCTAAAACAAAAAATTAATAGTTATATGCTTCTAGATGAAAAATCGATTAAAGCACTTGTT
>CAYYNF010000041.1:9262-14203 GCA_964472695.1 uncultured Flavobacteriaceae bacterium | reverse complement strand
GTATAAAGGTAATATTATCAGCAGAAGCTTCGGAAATCTTTTGAGTATTAGTTTCTACAGAAATATTGATACTCTTAGCATATAAACTTAGAGAATTTAAAAGCGTATCAATACTTTGCTTATTTCTATCCAAAAGTTCGTAGTTACTTTTCCCTTTTAAACGCCCATATATAAAATCTAAATGAACACTATTATCAGCTTTTACCTTTATAAGATTTGCTATTAACTGTTCTTTTATAGCTTTGGTAGAACTTCTACCATAAGTATAATCTCTTTGAATGGTTGGCACTTCAATACTATAATCTTGTATTAATCTCCAAAAATTAGTGGTTTTCATTAGGTAGTCCGTATCTATTAAGTTTATTAAAAAGGTAATCGCTATAATCTTTCATATCACCAATACTAAAAATTGGTAAAGTGAATGCTTCATCATCTTTTGAAAAGCTTTTAGCAAAAACATCTATAGTAGCTTTGGGTATAAAAGAATTTTGTTCATGCTCATTTCTTTCAAAGTGACGGTCTAAGAGCTTCTGTCGTTTAATTTTAAAAGGAAGGTTACCTAGTGCACTATTAGTATCTCTATCTAACAAAGCTAAATTACCAATACCATGTAAATTCAATTCTCCTGAAACTACCTCTTGAACTTTGTCTAAACCTTTTTTTAAATCTCCATTTTTTTGCCAAGAAATTTCAGTAGTGTTCTTCAAATTAGAAATTATTTTTTTTATTTCTTTAGGAAAATTAATACCTGATTTTTCAAGAGACTCTAAATAACTTTTCATTTCTTTTAATTGAAAATCTCTAGGATTTTGAGGGTTAATATGTTCTACACTCCATTTTTGTGTATTGTATAAATCAAAAGGAAACTTATGATTACTTGGTGTTCTTATAAATTGATCAACATTAAACAATAACAGAACATTAGCACATTCCTTTTTAAAATCTTCGTAATGTAAATTATTTATTCTGTAAGGTTGAACTTGTTCTTTATCTTTATTTCTGGTTTTTCCGAACTCAGCTTCTATAACACCTAGTAATTTTTTCTGAAACTGGTCTTTAGTTACCCCTTTACTAAGCTCTAAAATGTCTTTGATATTTTTGATATTAGCATTAATTAAAAAACCTATATAATGATAAATAGTTTGATCGTCACTATCAAACCATTCCAATAATTTTTGGAAAGTTTGATTGACTGCTTGCCAATCAAGATTTTTATTTTCTTTAAATAACTTCTCGTATTCTAAATAGGTAGCACTGGCATTTTTAGGTTGGGTAACCAAATGATTATTTGTAAGATCAAGTATAAAATCGATACGAGTATCTAAATTATGATAATAGCTTTGGTTACATATAAAATACCAAAAACGATCGTCTTGTAATTTGATTTCTATACGATCCCAACTCCCCGCAAGTTCATAACTTTTAAGCTGTGCTATTTCTGGAGATTCTGATCTAGAAGTGTCTAGAATAAATAAGGCTTTAATAAGTTCCGAAAATGTAAGTGGTACTTTACCAGCGTTCAAGTTTAAAAACACCTGCTCTGCTTCAGCCTCTTTTTGTTCTGTATTTTTTACGTCATACCAAATAATGTGTACATGTTCTTTTAGTTTCTCCAAAAAATCACCTTTTAAATTTTGTGTGTTTTTGTTTGAAAACCATTTGTGAATTTCAGTATATATTTTATAAACATGAAAAATATCTACATTATCATACTCATCTGTTACAAAATTTTCCCAGGTTTTTCTTTGGTCAACTGCGTCATGTAAAACCTGTAATTTATTAACTAAAAAATGTTTAGTAGTTTCTCTAGTTTCGTAAGATAAAGAGTACTGAATTTTTTTAGTTAAATAAAACAGTAACAGGTATATAGTAGTTAATCGTTGTTGACCGTCAATTAATTCATATGTATTAGTATCATCTATATTACCCCCCTTAACAATTACGGGTTGCAAACAATACTTGCCTTTATCGTGAGTGCTAACATCTTCTAACAATGCTAATATTTGTTCGGTTTCCCATTTGTAACCACGTTGATAATCTTTAACCGTAAAATGTTGACCGAAAATTTCTTCTATTGCAATAAAACTCTCCATACCCTAACAAACTTTTATTTTAACCGTTACTACACTGTCTATTAGCATAGCTTTGTATTCTTTGAGTTTTTCGATTTGGGTTAGTTGCAAGGAAATTGATTGATTCATTGTATTATTTTGTGTTATTTTATAAATTTAGATCGCCAAAAAATGACGGTTTTGAATTTGATTTAATAATATTAGAATATGTACTATTGAGCAATTACAACTTTAAAAAAAATACTAAAAGCCGTTCTAAAATTAATTATATCCTTTGATTAGTTTTCGTGAAATTAAAAATTATAACCTGCAATAACAACTGTGTGATTCCACAGGTTTGATAAAACCTTCTACTAATAAATAGGTAATTAATTTGAACAGCTAATAGTTATAATATCAAATATTATCAATCTAACCTAACACCTCACCTATCCAATCAATCCCCGCAAAAATGATTTGAACACTTAACTTATCTTTCAGTTGTTCATCTTCTTTTATTCCCATGATGATATTTGGTTCGTCAATGAGGTCATATATACGATCATTAATCTGAGCAATTTCGTCTATAGTAAGTTCTTTATTGCCTGTACTTATGGTTACTAATACTCGATTCGCCTGTATAATACTTTGTGGAGAAACACTTAGGTTTTTTATAGCTCTCTGAAAGGCAACATAGGCTCTATTTTCTCCTTTACCCGAACCTTCTGTATAAACAGCATAATTGGATTGTTCAAACAAGGTTCTTAAATCTTTTAGGCTACTCTTGAAGTAAGAATTATCGGGAAAGTGAGATAGTTGATAAATCCCTTTGATGTGCTTAACGATCAACTCTTCTAATTTTAGTTTTAAATTTTCCTTAGACATACTTGTATTAATATCAACCAATCGATTAGAATCAATTACTAAACAAGAATCCACTAGCGAGGACAATACATGAAATTGATCTAAAAAAGTAGTGTAATTGAGGCTATCAAGTGAATTAGGAATCACTCCTAGGATTAAGGTTAAAATCTGTTGTTTTTGGGCTAGTTGAGTAATATGAGTCAGGGTTTTAAACTCTTTAGGATTTTCTCCATTAAAAACTAAAATCAGTATTCCTGTGCCAGTTTTTAAAAAACTAGAAAGTTGATTATCAAACTCAGTATCTATTACTATAGCTGAATCTATTGTTTTGTAAACAATATTTTTACAATTTTGCAGTGAAAAATGAGCAATTACATTAGTTACTAAATTACCTACACCAATAAGCTTTACATTTAAATTCATAAGATTAATTTTGCGGTAAGTCTATTAACCTTATGAAAGTGCCATTTTTATAATTTACTAAATCAGTAGTTCAGTTGTAGTCGATGCAACCGCACAGAGACAAACACATAAAGTCAGATACAAATACAGTTATCTAACCACCTAACTAAACAATTTCCTTCTCAGAAAATATCACTAAAAAAACTATGCTTTTAATAGAATCACGAGTACTAATACCAATTGAGAAGTTATGTTTTATATTTGTGAACGAATATATTGCAGCGGAAAAAATAAGAGAATATACGCCTTTGGGTACTTTTCTATATTTAAACTGTATAAGTTATAAATTATGCCTAGACCCCATATTCGTCATTTATTAGTTATTCGTAGTTCAGCTATGGGAGATGTTGCTATGACAGTGCCGTTAATTTCAGCACTTGTAAAGAGACATCATCATTTAAAGGTAACTATACTCACCAAACCTGCATTTGCTCCTTTTTTTGCAGATATTCCCAATGTTACCGTAAAGCAACTTGATACAGAAAATGCACATAAAGGCGTAAGAGGTCTATGGAATTTGTTTAAAGAACTAGAAGGGGAAAAAATCGATGCAGTGGCTGATCTTCATAATGTATTAAGATCAAATATTTTAAAGGTTTTCTTCAAATTAAACAGGATTCCCTTCCAACAAATTGATAAAGGACGTGCTGAAAAGAAAGCCTTAACACGAGAAAAAGCAAAAGTTTTTAAACCACTTACTACTACTCACCAACGTTATGTAGATGTAGTTAAGCGTTTAGGGTTATCGGTAAAACCAAGGGCATACGATGTTTTAGATAAAAAAGAACTGTCATCAGAAGCTAGTAGTTTACTAGGAGAAAAACAGGAGAAATGGATAGGTATAGCCCCTTTTGCGAAACATGAGGGTAAGCAGTATCCTATTAATCGTGCGACCGATGTAATTGAAATACTCAACAAAAGAGAAGACATAAATATCCTTCTTTTTGGCGGTGGTGCTAAGGAGGTTGAGTTATTATCGGCTATTGCAGAGAAGTACACCAAGGTTACTAATATTGCAGGAAAGTTCGGTTTTAAAGATGAGTTGGCGATAATTTCACAACTTGATACTATGATGGCTATGGACTCAGGTAACGGACACATAGCGGCTATGTACGGTGTGCCAGTAATTACAGTATGGGGAGTTACGCATCCTTACGCAGGTTTTACGCCTTTTAATCAACCTGTAGAAAATCAAATTCTTCCCGATTTAGAGGAGTTTCCATTAGTTCCAACCTCAGTATTTGGAGACAGGTGTCCTAATGGTTACGAGAATGTAATGAAGAGTATTTTACCTGAAACGATTATAGAGCGATTAGATAAAATATTAAAAGATTCAGCGTAAAAACAAACGAGTACCATAAAATATAGTACTCGTTTGGGTGTCTTATTTAGTCCTAATTTCTGTCGGAAAAAAATATATTTTCTGACTAGCAGTGACTGTCAAAAGCATCTTTTAAGTTATCAGCAATTACATCTGCAGCTCTACCTTCTATATGATGTCTTTCGATCATGTGTACCAATTCTCCATCTTTGAAAAGTGCCATACATGGAGATGACGGAGGGA
>CAYYNF010000041.1:0-9252 GCA_964472695.1 uncultured Flavobacteriaceae bacterium | reverse complement strand
ATGCTGCACATCCACATACTGAATTTACTACTACTAATGTAGTTCCTTCCTTATCTAATATTTCGTTTACTTCTGCTGCTGTAGTTAACTCTTTGAAACCAAAGTTAGCTAAATCAGCTTTCATCGGTTTTACTAATTCTTCTGGATACATAATTTATACTTAAATGTGATACACCAAATTTAAATATATTTATTATAAAAAATGAGTTAAACATGTGCAAAATTTCAGAGGAGACCACAACTATTTAACTTATATAGCTGGTAATGCGAGTTATGAATGTATACTTCGTATAAAGTCATAATTTAGTTTCTGTATGTCTTCTCGAAATGAATAATTATGGAAGGATTGTTTTTTAATCTTTCGTACATTAATCTTATTTTCGTACATTAAGTATAAATTAGAAGCAAGCCTCAATTATTTTGAGACTATTATAAAACGTTAACACATGATTTCATTAAACATATTTTTAGGGTTTATTGGTGGGCCACAAGTAATATTAATTGTAGTGGCAGTATTATTATTATTCGGAGGTAAGAAAATTCCAGAATTAATGCGTGGTTTAGGAAGTGGTATAAAGGAGTTTAAAGATGCTACCAAAGAAGATGAAGAGCCAGTAGCAGAAGTAAGTAAACCAAAGGAACAACCTAAGATAGAGTCTTAGAGGATAATTATATAAAATGAGTATCAAGAGCTTTATGTTTCTTGATACTCACTTCTTATGTTGCAAGCGAATACAATTTAATCAATTAACGATAGTTGTATTTGTCTCTTGACAGGGTCAATGCCAATTACAGTCACTTTTAGAACCTCGTTTAATTTTACTACTTGGTGTGGACTAGTAATAAAATGCTTTGCAAGTTTTGAAATGTGAATTAGTCCATTTTCTTTGATTCCGATATCAAGAAAACAGCCAAAATTGGTAATATTATTCACAATTCCCGATAATTTCATTCCTACGCTGAGGTCTGTTATAGTTTTGATGTGTTCATCAAAAGAGAAGAGGTCTTTTTGTACACGTGGGTCTAGTCCAGGCTTTTGAAGTTCTTTAGTGATATCTTGTAGTCCGAGTATACCTATTTCGTCCGAAATATATTTTTCAAGATCAATATTCGAAATTAATTTTTCATTGCCGATAAGTGTTTTTACAGTTACTCCAATATCTTGAGCCATTTGTTTTACAATATGATAACTTTCAGGGTGTATAGCAGAATTATCAAGCAAATTAGCACTGTTTTGGATACGTAGGAATGCAACACATTGTTCGTAGGCTTTATTTCCTAGACCTTTTACTTTTTTTAGTTCTTCTCGGGTATAAATCCCTTTTTCTTTAGTTCGGTAGTCAATGATAGATTGAGCTAATTTAGGACCAATTCCCGAAACATGACTCAATAGTGAAGCACTAGCGGTATTTAGGTTAACACCCACGCTATTTACACAGTGTATTATTGTAGCATCGAGTTCTGCTTTTAGTTTTTTCGGGTTAACATCGTGTTGGTATTGTCCTATTCCTAGTGATTTTGGGTCTATTTTCACAAGTTCTGCCAAAGGATCTGATAGGCGTCTACCTATAGAAATAGCTCCCCTTACGGTAACATCATAATCAGGAAATTCATTTCGAGCAATTTCTGAAGCAGAGTATACCGAAGCACCACTTTCATTAACACTAAAAACAGGAATATCATTATTGAACTTGATACTTTTTACGAAGTTTTCAGTTTCTCGAGCAGCAGTACCGTTTCCGATAGCAATAGCTTCTATATCATATTTTTTAACAAGTTTGTATACTATATTTTTCGCTTCATGATATTTGGATTGAGGAGCATGAGGGTAAATATTTTCGTGATGACATAAGTTACCTTGTGCATCTAAACAAACAAGCTTGCACCCTGAGCGGAAACCAGGATCAAGTGCTAGAATACGTTTTTCTCCTAAAGGAGCTGCTAGTAAAAGTTGTTTTAGATTTTCAGAAAAGACAGTTATAGCAATTTCCTCAGCTTTTATTTTTGCTTTTTGGAGTGTTTCATTGGATAGGGTAGGAGTTAATAATCTGTTATACGAATCATTAATTGCCTCAGAAATTAGATCAGTACATGTTTTATTATTCGATTTTATGAAAAAAGGAGTTATTATACGAAGTCCTTGTTCTTTTTCTACATCAATTTTTACACGAATAATTCCTTCCTTCTCTGCTCGTAATATTGCCATGAGTCTATGGGCAGGAATTCGCATTAGGTTCTCTGTAAAGTCGAAAAATATTTCGTAATGTTTTGCATTTGTATGATTTGCTTGTGTTTTAATCAGTTTGCTAGTTAACATAGCTTTATGTTCATACAAACGGCGTAATTTACTACGAATTACAGTGTTCTCACTTACCCATTCTGCAATAATATGTTGTGCTCCTTTGATAGCTTCTTCACTAGAGGTGATCGCTTTTGAAACAAATCGCTTTGCATTAGACTCTATAGTATGGCTACGTTGGCTCATAATAATTTTGGCTAATGGTTCTAAACCTGCTTTTCGAGCTATCTCTGCTTTTGTTTGGCGTTTTTGTTTGTAAGGAAGGTATAAATCGTCTATGTAGTTAAGGTCTGTTGCTTGTTCTATTTTTAGTTGCAGTTCTTTATTCAGAAGGCCTTGTGCTTCGATATTTTTTATGACACTTTCTTTTCGTTTTTCGAGTTTCTCAAATTGTGCCAATTGCTTTTGAATAACACCTATTTTAACCTCATCTAAATTACCTGTAATATCTTTACGATATCTTGCTATAAATGGAAGACTAGCGCCGTCTTTTAATAATGTTAATGTATTTTTTATTGACTTTTCAGGAAGATTAGCTGTTTTGCTAATGAATGTACTTGCTTGCATTTTTGGTTACTTTTTTGGGTATTACTCTTTTAAGTGAGTGGACTTTAGTATTGCTTCAAGGTCAAACATATAGTCTCGTTTCTGTACAGATGGAGCAAATACAAAACCTTCAAGAACAAGTAAACGATTACGCAGTGTATCTTTTAGTGTATAATTAATAAAAGGACCTGCCATATATTTATTTTTAACCTCCCAAGTTCCTTTTGTTTCATAAGCTTCCATACCCAGCATATTAATTCTTTTTAGAAATGGAGAGAATGCTGCTTCGGTAATAAACTGACCACCATCATCAACGGGGATTTGTTTTCCTCCAATGGAGTCTCTAACATTAATAATATTTCGAATTATGCTATTTTCTTTTTTAAATAAAGAGATAGGAGCCTCGTATAATAAGATATTCATACTCCCATGGTTGATATTTTTACGAATCCAGAAGAAGTTAGAATCTTGTTTTGCGATATGATAGGCTCTTGGTATACGGATATCAATATTTAGTTCTTTTTTAAGATCATTTGTGTTTAGAGGTTTTTTAATTAAGCTTTGGCGGTTTTCAAGTTCTACTTGTTTGTAGGTAGTAATAATCTCTTTACGATTTATAAGAAATTGATCTATGATCTCTTCATTTGTTGTTCCTGAAATATCGATACCTATTTGTGGACGTGCATATTTATTCGTCCAAATTTTATAGGCTTTATTTTTCCCTTTTTGAATTCGTAAGAAGCAACGTGATTTACGAGCGAAACCCCTAAATGCAGTGGCAGACATTTGTTTTATCGTAAATAAGGGTTCGTCTTGTGGAAGACCTTTCACTCCAGCCGCAAGGTGCATACGGAGGTAGTTTCCTATTTCTCCTTCCCATAAGGTGTTATCCATTACGATAGTAAGTGTATTGGTACGTCCAGAAGATTTAGCAAAAGCACCTTGTGAAACGCTAGTGTTTTTGTTTGTGTCTTTCTTGCTTTTCTCTTGGTTTTGGCACCCCAAAATACAAGTTATAGAGATTAATAAAACTAGATACTTCATTATATTGAAAATTATTATGTAGCTTACTTATAAGTCGTTTCTTTCTCCCTATTCATATATGCTATTTATGAATAATTAGTTTCATACCTGGTTTAAGGCTAGAGGATGTTAGGTTATTTAGAGCCTTTAATTTTTTAATACTTAGATGGTCATATTTTCTTGAGATAGTCCATAAGGATTCTCCAGATCTCACAGTATGAGTTTTTCTAGAGCTATGTTTACCACTACTATGCCTCCTAGAGCTGATATAAGAATCTACCTTTCTAGGATAAATAGTTAAATATTTTCCTGCTCTAATACGAGAAGATCGTAAGTTGTTCCAGCTTCTTATTTGCGAAACTTTCACGCCAAAACGTTCTGCAATACTTCCAAGATTATCACCATTACGAATTTTATAACGCACACGTTTTTCTATAGCGACATATTCAGGTGGAGGTGTTTGCTGTGCTTTTAATTCTTTTTCTATTTCTTCATATATTGCCTGTTCATTACTCAGGAACACTCCAATTTTCTCATTAGGTAATCGTAATGTATAGTTTTTACCAGCGATTTTTGGTATAATACCCACCTTGTAAGAAGGGTTTAGGAATTGAAGTTCCTTGTGATCCATTTGTAAATATCTAGCCACATGTTTAAGGCTAACTTGTTTTTGTATCTGTATAGTGTCTGTTATAAACGAATTGAATTTAGGTTTTTCAGCAACCATCCCATGTGCTTCGGCGTATTCAAATAGGTATAAAGTAGCTAAGAAAGCAGGTACGTATCCAGCAGTTTCGTTAGGTAGGTAGTTACGAATACCCCAAAAGTTTTTGTAACCACCACTACGACGAATTGCTTTGGTAACATTTCCTGGTCCAGAATTATATGCTGCTAGTGCTAGATCCCAATCTTCGAAAGTGTCGTATAGTTTTGATAAGTATAGGGCTGCCGCTTCTGTCGATCTAATAGGATCCATACGTTCGTCAACATAAGAGCTTACATTAAGATCGTACATTTTTCCTGTACTATACATAAATTGCCATAATCCAGTAGCTCCTACTCGTGACTTGGCATTTGGTTTTAAAGCAGACTCAACAATAGCTAGGTATTTAATTTCTAAGGGAAGATCGTGTTTGTCTAATATTTCTTCGAACATAGGAAAGTAGTAACCACTTAGTTTAATCAGCCTAGACATAGTCTTTTTTCGATTCCTTAGGTAGTTATTGATTACACTTTCCAATTGTGGATTATATTCTATATTGAATGGTGTTTTTGCATTTAATACTTTTAACCTTTCTTTCAAGGTTTCAGTAGAAAGCTCACTAGTGTATTCAATTTCATTATAGTTTTGTTGTAGTCTTGCAGCTTCCATTTCATCAAAAAGGTAGTTGTTGACAAGTTCATTTTTCCAAGCTAGATCAATTTGAGCAAGGTTCGGGTGATCTGTAAATTCAGTATCAGGAGAGCTTGCTATACGTACATTTTCTAGTGCTGTGTTACGTTTTTTTAGAGGCTTTTTATCAGAAGGGTTATCACTTGTTGTTTGTGATAGTTTAGCATTATATCGGGCTACCGTTAGAGTAGAAGGGGTATCAGTAGTTTGGTTAGTCTTTTTTCTTTTTTTTCTGAGACTAAGTTTTTTTATAAATGATAGTTTAGGCTTTTTACTAGAGAGTACTTCAACAGAATCTTGTGCGTATACTGTGTATGAAATAATATTGAAAAACAGGCATAAGTAAAAAATGGTCTTCATGATTGTATATCGGATTGGAAGTGCTAATATATAAGAAATCAAAATAAATAAGGCTATTCAATAAAATTGAATAGCCTTATTTCAAATATTTGTAGATTGTATTAGTTCAGGATAGCTTGGATTCCAGGTAAAGTTTTTCCTTCTAAGCTTTCTAACATTGCTCCACCACCTGTTGAAACATAGCTTACTTTTTCTTCAAAACCAAATTCTTTTACAGCAGCAACTGAGTCACCACCACCCACTAATGAAAATGCTCCATTGGCAGTAGCTTCAGCTATAGAGTCACCTAAAGCGATAGTTCCTTTAGCAAAGTTCTCTATTTCGAAAACACCTAATGGTCCATTCCATAATATGGTTTTAGATTCTTTAATTACTTTGTCAAAGTTTTTTCTCGATTCTAAACCAGCATCAATACCTTCCCATCCTTCAGGTATATCGAAGATGTTTACGAATTGTGTATTAGCATCGTTACTGAAATCATCAGCAGCTAAAACATCAACCGGTAAATAAATATTTACGCCTTTTGCCTTGGCTTGTTCAAGTATTGATAACGCAAGTTCTTGTTTGTCATCTTCGCAAATTGAATTTCCAATTTTTCCTCCTTGTGCTTTAATGAAAGTGAAAGACATTCCACCACCAATAATTAAATTATCCACCTTGTCTAAGATGTTTTCAACAATAGTGATTTTAGAAGAAATTTTAGAACCACCAAGTACTGCCGTAATAGGGGCTTCACCACTAGCTAGTACTTTGTCAATACTTTCAATTTCTTTAGATAGTAGACTACCAAAGCACTTTGCATCCTTAAAGAATTGAGCTACTATAGTTGTTGAAGCGTGTGCTCTGTGTGCTGTTCCAAAAGCATCATTTACATAGATATCTCCTAATTTAGAAAGTTGCTCAGCAAAATTAGTATCACCTGCTGATTCTTCCGAATAGTAACGAAGGTTTTCTAATAGTAGAATTTCTCCAGGAGCCAATTCGTTAGCCATAGCCTCAGTAGTTTCACCTACACAGTCTTCAGCAAACTTTACTTGTACACCAATGATTTCTTCTACCTTGTCTATGATATGTTTTAAAGAGAATTCCTCTTGTTTTCCTTTTGGACGTCCTAAGTGAGACATCAGTACGGCACTACCACCATCTTCTAATACTTTAATTATTGTTGGTTTAGCCGCTTCAATACGTGTAGAATCAGTTACTTCAAATTTTTCGTTTAACGGTACGTTGAAGTCAACACGAATTAAGGCTTTTTTATTCTTGAAATTAAAATCGTTGATCGTTTTCATAGGTATTGAAAATTAGAATTTATATAAAGACATTTTTCCGATGTCTAAGCAAAATACGATTCATTTATGTGAAAGTATCCTACTTTACAGCAGATATATCGCTTTTCGCAAATATACTGTATTAATTTTAATTCGATTGTGCTGTTGATAAATCAAGTTTTAAAGGAGGGTATTAGCTATAAGCTACGATTAGTGCGTGATTTAAGCTTTATAGCAAAGTCCAAAACCAATAAAAGCATTTTCCCACTTTTAAATTTTCATAAAAATAGAGAAAATGCTTTTGTGATGAGATGGACGTTAAACTTTTTACTAAAAATAGCCTTACATTAGTTTACTAGGCAGTGTTCGTAAAAGTTTAATTTTTCTTATTCCAGATCTTCTTCCGTAATTTCGTACGTATAAACAAAATGATTTTTAGAGGTTTCATTTACATACCAGTACTCTGAAATATTATAAATGTTTTTACCCTCTGTATCGTCTTTATAAACTTTTAAAATATCATTAGTGGAATTCTGAATATAGATTGAATCATAAACTGAATAATTTACAACAACACCTCCCAAATCACATTTAACTTGATTAATTGTTTTTCTAGATTGTTTTTCTATAATAAACTGATTATTGAAAGAGTCATTTAAACTATTAAAATTGATATATAGGTCGGAACTTGTGTTGTTTAAAATAATTTCTTCAGAACATGATTCACTATCACATGAAGAAATAAACAAGACTAAACAAATCATTAACAGGATTATTTTATTCATTTCTAATGGTTTAAGTTTGTGAATGTTTGTTAACGCCCGCTAAAGTAACATTTTTCTGGATATGTTTATTAAAAAAGAATAATAGTCTTTTTGGAGTGGTGATAATTGGATTTTTTCCTAAAACCATCCAGTTCGGGTATATTTTTGAGTATCAAGTTTACTATTACAGGCTCATTACCTATAAATCTACAATCTGTTTTTAGACACTTTGCATCTGTATACTATTATTTTGATTTCGTTAAGACTACAAATCATATATTATATATTAACTTTGCAGCAATTATTTATAACGAGCTGATATATGTTACCTATCGATAAAATAAGAGCTGATTTTCCTATTCTAAATAGACAAGTAAATGGTAAGCCTTTAGTATATTTTGATAATGCGGCTACCTCGCAAACTCCTCAGGTTGTTATTGATGCTATAGTAGATTATTATAGCAATTATAATGCGAATATTCATCGAGGCGTACACACTTTGTCTCAGGAGGCTACCGATGCCTATGAGGAAGCTCGTAAAAAAATACAGGTACATTTTAATGCTAAAGAGCTTTACGAAATTATTTTTACCTCGGGTACAACTCATGCAATTAACATGGTGGCATCAGGATTTAAACAGCTATTAAATGAGGGTGATGAGGTTATCGTTTCTGCTTTAGAGCATCACTCTAATATAGTGCCTTGGCAAATGCTATGCGAGCAAACAGGAGCTATCTTGAAAGTAATTCCTATGAATGAAGAAGGTAGTTTGTTGATGGATGCTTATGAAAATTTACTGAATGAAAATACAAAGCTCGTTTTTGTTAATCATGTATCTAATGCGTTAGGAACCGTAAATCCTATTGAATTTATCATCGAGAAAGCCCATGCTGTAGGTGCAGCGGTATTAATTGATGGGGCACAAGCAACTCCGCACATTAAGCCCGATGTACAAGCTTTAGATGTCGATTTTTACGTAGCATCGGCACATAAACTTTGTGGCCCTACAGGGGTAGGACTGCTCTACGGTAAGCAGGAGTGGTTAGAAAAGTTACCCCCTTATCAAGGAGGAGGAGAAATGATTGACCAAGTGACCTTCGAGAAAACAACTTATGCAGGTTTACCTCATAAATTCGAAGCAGGTACGCCTAATATATGTGGAGGAATCGCCTTTGGTGTTGCTTTGGATTATATGAATAGTATTGGTTTCGAAAATATTGCTGCTTACGAAAAGGAACTTCTAGATTATGCTACAGAACAGTTGTTACAAATAGAAGGCTTGCGTATTTACGGGGAGTCTAAAGACAAAACAGCTGTAATATCCTTTAATGTAGGGAATATCCATCCTTATGACATAGGTACTATCATAGATAAACTAGGAGTGGCGGTACGTACAGGGCATCATTGTGCTCAACCAATTATGGATTTTTATAAAATACCAGGAACTATAAGAGCTTCTTTTGCTTTCTATAATACTAAAGAAGAGATAGACATTTTTGTAACAGCATTGAAACGTGCAGTGATGATGCTTTCGTAGATAATAAAATTAGAACTATTAACGCTATAATAGTTTGTGTGTAATTTTAATAAAAGATATAA
>CAYYNF010000040.1:0-14247 GCA_964472695.1 uncultured Flavobacteriaceae bacterium | reverse complement strand
ATCCTTAGGTAGTGTTATTCATAATAAAAAGATTCTATTTCAAATATAGAAGAATTTAATCTCTTTTATTGAAAGTTTTAAAGAAATATATGTTACCAAAAATAGACACTTTCGTTTTAATAAAAATTAAATTTTATATTTGGTTACATTAATTTTTATTTAAAAAAATACACACATGGAACAACTAATAAAAACAGTTGAGGACATTTTTTCACTTATTGGTTTGGATGGGAAAATTTCGGTATTATTATCAGCATTATTCATCTTTGTTATAGGTAGAATAGTTGCTAAAAGTCTTAAAAAACTTACGTATAAATTACTTAAGAAAACGACTTGGGACGAGAAGTTACTAGGAGAAAATATCGGAGGGACTGATGCTAATACCTTTATAGCAAGCTTTGTATACTTTGTAGTATTGTTGTTTGTTTTAATGTTAGTATTGAGTACTTTAGGTTTAGAGAGTGTACTCGATCCTGTAAAAAACTTATTGGATAGTTTATTAGGCTTTTTACCAAATATTATTGCAGCAGCAGTGATTGGTTTTATAGGATATATTATAGCAAAAGTAGCATCAAGTTTGATCGGAATGGGATCTACGTTACTGAACAAAGTAGCTACTAAATTAAAGATTACAGATACTACTCGTATTGCTGTTATTTTACAGAAAGTGGTGTTTATTGTAATCTTGATTCCTTTTATTATTCAGGCTTTAAATAGCTTAGAGATCAACGCTATTAGTGAGCCAGCAAATAATATATTAAATTCTGTATTAGGAACGTTACCTAATATTTTAGCTGCAATTGTAATCATTACATTATTTGTAGTAGGAGGAAAATATTTAACAAACTTCTTATCGGAATTATTAACTAGTCTTGGTGCTGATAATTTAGTGCAAAAAATGCACCTAGGACAAGTAATAGGAGAGAATCAGTCTATATCGAAATTAGTAGGTGGATTGTTGTATTTCTATATTGTTTATTTCGGAATTCTTACAGGAATTGAGAAATTAGGTTTGGTACAGTTAAATGAAATATTAAGTTCATTATTAGAGTTGTCAGGGCAAATCTTATTCGGGTTAGTAATTTTAGCTATCGGAAATTTCATAGCTTCAATGTTCTACAAAGTATTAGCAAAGTCAGAAGAAAATAAGTTTATTGCTTCAATTGCGAAAGGAGCGATTTTAGCTTTATTCGTGGCGATTTCATTACGTACTATGGGAATTGCTAATAGTATTGTAGAATTGGCTTTCGGATTAACTTTTGGAGCAATTGCTGTAGTGATCGCATTAGCTTACGGATTAGGAGGAAGAGAAGCTGCGGGTGAACATATGAAAGAAATTATTCAGAAGTTTAAGAAGTAATAAATAGTTTTAGCAGATTCGTTAAGAATTGTTGAAAAATTAATACAAAAGCAAGGTCGTAATTTAAAGTTACCACCTTGCTTTTTTTATTGTTATACCAATTGCTATTTTTATGGGGCTTACCTCATACTTCTTGATGGACTTTTGGAAGTAGATTCTGTAGTACCTCGTGTAGATTTTAAAGTCTTATCTCGTAGTTTCTTTTTTTCTCTGGCTTGTGTTAATAAATCACCTACATTTATATCGCTATCTGTTCCGAATCGAGTAAGGTAAGCCTTTAACTCTCTAGCATTCATATTAGGTTTTATTTCTAATAACACTACGGTAGCATCACTTAGTATATCTGCTATATCTCTAAAAACTTCGTTACTATTTTTGTACCTGTCATTATGATATTTATCTACAAAAGCGTCATATTTTATATTAAGCTCGTTTAAGATATTTCTGAGTGTTTCACTCTTTGCATTGGGAATGGATAGATGATCTGCCACTAAACGTGGATTACGTAGGTAATCATTTTCAGCATAAGGTTTTTCACTATTACTTAAACTCCCTTTGTAATATTGGTAATTTTCAGCTATACTTTTTAGTGTAGTTATCTTAGAATCGAGGTTTTTGATTTCATATTTACATCTCAGATAGTACTCAATATAATTATTGTATGATTTTTCACTATTTTCCTTATCTAATTTTACAAGTTCTTTTAGTTCATCAAGCGATTTATCTTGATTAAAACAGCTAAGCCCCTCCAGGTATTCAGAGAAATGTGCCAGTTCTTTTCTTAAAGCCTTACTCTTATCATTATTGCTACCTAGGATTAAATTACAGTGATCCTGTAGCTCCTTCATATATCCTTTAATTAGCGTTTTCTTTCGTTCTACAGATTTATTACTAGCTAAAGTTTCTTTGATCTTTTCTAATGTATCATGTAATATTGAGTAGGGTACTTTTGCTAGGTTATTACGTTTGCATAATGCATCAAGTTCAGATATCTCCTCTGTAAGTTTTTGACCTATAGTACATTTTTTTAGTTGATTTTCAATGTGTTCTATATGAGTGTCTATAGTTTGCCTTTGTTGACTAGTAAGTGAGCAATCGGCTAGACTATTGTTTAATTCATTTAATAGATCATGTATTTCAGTAACTACATAAGTGCCTTTTTCATTTTTTATCTTATCAGATAGGTTTGTTAGGTATTGTTTTGCTTCATCAGAGATATTAATATCATTTAGGGTTGTCTCTAGTTTTTCGGTCTTATCAATAAGGCTTGTTTTAGCTTGTATAAGAAGCTCTAGTTCTTCAAGGGTTTTATTCTTTATTCTAATCGATGTTCTGTATCTAATACAGGTATCGTGAAAAGTATGAGCACTAATCTCTCCATCGAGTGTTCTCTTTTTCTGAGCTAGCTCTCTTTTTAAATTTTTTAAATGTTCATTAATATCTTTTTCGTCATTAATAGTATGTTCTTGGTAAGGTTGGTTAAAATGTTGTATTAGTCCAGTTACAACACTAAGGTGGTCATCTACTCTTTTAGAGGTTTCTCGTGGGGTATTGCGTAGTCTATTTTTTGAGCGTTTTATAGCCGCAATGACTAAATCATTTTCCGTATTAAGTCCTTGTTTTCGTAGTATAGATGTTAACACTCTTTCTGAGATACTGAATGGGTGTATTTTCCTTAGGAGTTCTACAGTTGATGATAATGTTCTTTCAAAACTAAGGAAGGCTTCATTGAGGGCTGTTTCCAGTTTGTTGTTTATATGCTTTTTTAGCGTTTCTTGTAAATATGCTTTTTGTTCTATTACAGTACGTGTTATATTAAAATTTTCATCAGAAATTTCAGTAAGGAGTCTTTTTTCATCATCATCAGCCCCTACAAGAGTTAAAAACTCCTCCATATCATTCACTACGGATGTTGCATCAGTATTGGCGTTGTACTGTTCTATTTTATTGAACAGTGCTGTAAATTTTTCTACAATTGCTACAGTGTTTTGTATACTCTTATAGTCTTTGTGTTCAGAGAAGTCTTTATTTGTATACTCTTTATAGGTTTCTCTGTATCCAGCTAGTTCATCTTCTACCTTGTCAATTTCATTCATGACTCTAACTCTGTCCGATGGGGTTAGCTTAGATTTTCTGAGTGTGTTATACAGTTTTTCTAGATGCTTTCTGTTTCTTTCAAATTCAGATCTAACATAATCCATGATTAGTTGATAAGGTGTGTATTTTGTTTTTAAGAAATCGATAATTTGATTATAGTCTTCCATAAAACTGATTTTTAGTGTTGTTTATGTTTATAATGAGGTGATATTGTTGTTTCTCGGATTTTTCCGAAAACCATGTTATTTTAACGCTTAACTTTATTAGGACGTCTTCTTCTGTTTTGCTCGCTAGTAGTTGTACTATGAGTATCCTGCTCTTGTGTAGTGGCTAAAGAGGAGGAACGTCTTATTCTATATTTTTCTTTAGCACTTTCTAGTATTAGGTCAATATGTATAGAACTACTTGTTCCAAATCGAGAGAAGTAGGCCTTTAATTCTCTTTCATTCATGTTAGGTTTTATAGCTAGTAATAGTACAACGGCATCGCTTAATAGATCTTTCATATCATCAAAAGTATCTTGATCATTGTTATACTTATCATTATGGTATTTGTCTAGAAAATCTTTCTGTTTTGCATTAAGGTCTTCTAAGATTTTTGCTAAGACTTTATCCCCTTCGTTAGGATTAGATAGATGTAGTGAGATAAGGTATGGGTTGTAGAAGTAATCCTTTTCAGCATGAAGACTATCGATATTATTAGTCCTTTTTCTGTATTCGATATAATTTCTATTTATTCCTCTGAGGTTTCTAATTCTAGAAGATAACTCTTTGACTCTAACACTATAGTTTTGTACTTCAGTCAGAAATTCTTCGTTACGATTCTTTTCTGATGTTACAAGTTCTTTTGTTTCTTCTATAGATTTATCGGAATCAAAATGACCGAACCCTTGTAGGTATTCAGAGAAATACTGTATGTATTTTTCTAAGGACTTACTTTGTTCGCTATCTTCACCAAAGTAATTGTCGCAATTTTCTTGTAGAGCTTGCATTTCTCTTTGAATCAGAAATTGTTTTTTGTCTATACTAATATTATCAGTTAAGATGCTTTTTATTCTTGCTAGTTTACGTTTTAGAGACTTGTGGGCTTCTACAGGGATTTTATTAAAACAAGAAGCCTCGAATTTACTTATTTCTTCCATAAGTTTCTGACCTATTTTGCATTTAGGTAGTTGATCTTTAATGGTTTTTATCTTTGCTTCTATGATTTCCCTCTCTTGACTGGTAAGTGAGCAATTAGTCAGACTCTTGTTTAATCGACCTAGTGCTTTGTCTATTTCAGGTACTGAGTAGGTAACTTCTTGATTTCTTACAGTATCGCACAAGTTTATTAGATCTTGTTTCACTTTGTCAGAGGTGTTGATGTCTCCCAGCAGTGTTTCTAATCTTTTCGTCTCTGTAATTACTTTTGTTTTAGCCTGTGTGAGCAGTTCTATTTCCTGTAGTATTTTATTTTGTACATTAATTTGCTCTTGAAGTGCTAGTAGCATACCATTTTCACGAAGATTATCATATATGCGTAGTTGCTTTCTTTCTCCAGCCAGTGTTTCTTCTAACGTATTTATACTATTCTCCAGCTCCTGTAGACCACTAACGAGGTGTTCGTAGCTAGGTTGATTAAAGTGTTGTAATAGTCCAGCTATTGTGCTAAAGTAGTTGTTTAACAAACTAGCATGTCTTCTTCTAAAATGTTGTTCTCTATTTTTTGAGCGTTCTATCGCTCTATCTATAATAGGGTTTCGTGTATTAAGTCCTAATTCTTCTCGTAATACAGATCTCAATTCATCTTCATCCAGTTTTAAATCAAGCCCCCCTCTTATCGGTGTTCTTTCAAAACCGAGAAAAGCTTCAGTAAGCGTTATCTCCAATCGCTCATCTATATGTGCTTTTATGGCACCCTGGAGATATATCATTTGCTCTTTTGCAGTGCGTAGTATACCTAAGTCTTCCCCTACAATTTTATTAATTTGTTTTTTATGAGCTTCACTAGTACCTAGAAGTTCAAGAAATTCTTGCATATTGTATTTTTCTTGAGAGCCTTCATCTATGTTAATATTATTTTGCCTTATAGTATCTAGTAATTCTATAACCTGTTTTGTGCCTTGTAGGGCTATTATAATAGCTCTATAAGTTGCATTTTTTTCTAAATTTGCTTTATTGTTATATCTCGCTTTAAGTTTAGTATAGAAATCCAGACGATTGTTTAGTCTTGTAAGTTTTTTATTGATCTCATTTCTTCTAGATGACGATATTTGGGGGGTGTTCAGGTCTTCTTCGTATCTTCTTATATCGATTTGTTTATCGCTAATTATAGATTCAACAGCTCCTAATATTAATTCATAGGGGGTATATTCCTTCTCTAAGAAGGTTATGATCTCATTGTAATCTTCCATAATTATTGTTTTTTTTATTGTTATACCCGTTTGAATTCATATGATATTATAAATTCAAACGGGTGTTAGTAGTGTAGTTTTTAAGTCGTATTATAGTAGTTATGCCAATTGAATTATTATTACAATGTTATTTTAGTAGTTCTTCTACCTGCGGTACTAGGTTTTTCAGAGTTGCTACTGCTTTGTGTAGTAGTTAAAGAAATACTAGGTCTAGTCATACGTTTTTGTCTAGCATTTTCTAGTATATGATTAATGTTTATCTGTTTATCAGTTGTTAGACCGATTCGACATAGATACCCATCTAATGCTCGTTCATTTATATTAGGTGCTACTTCTAAGAGTAATGTTACAGCATCGCTTAATAAATTTTCTGTAGCAGCAAGTATTTGGTTATTGTCTTTATACTCATCGTTATGATATTTATCTATAAACTCCTCATATTTTTGGTTAAGCTCCTCGAATTTATGCCTGAAAGTTTCATCTTGTTTAATACGTTCAAGCAACTTTTTGTGTATTAAATAAGGGGTACTCAAAACCAAACTTTCTGCTTCTGTTGAAGATATGTTTCTTTTCTCTTTGTATAGGGTATGAAGCTTCAGAAGTTCATTTAAAATATTAATTACAGACTTTAAATCAGAAACCTTTAAACCATGATGTTTTTCAGGAGCATTATCACTAGTAGTCTGGTCATTTATCTTTGATTCCAAAATTTGACACTTTTCTTCTAGTTCATTTTTTTCAGAAACTTCTTTTTCTCTAGTTTGGGAAAGAGAAAGTGTATTATTATTCCATTTTAAAGCTTCTAAGTGCTCTTCCAGGTCCTGAAGGTGACTGGTAATAAGATTATATTGAGATGTATCGATAGAAGTTATCTTACGTAAATCAGTATCTAAATCTTGTAGTAAGCGTTTAAAAAGTATCCTTTTATTCTTATGACTTTCCTTACTTTTTAAAGTTTCTAGCATTTCCTTTACATAGAGTTCGTTGTATAGGTTACCTAAGTTTGATCGGCAAAATTTATTAAACTGAGAGATTTCAACTATCAACGGCTCATATATTTTTGAAGAACTTTGCTCTATTCGGTCTATAATATCCTCTACACTTTTCCTTTGTACAGGAGCCTCTATAGTATTTAGTAAGCCAATTAACAGAGGACGTAATTTATCTAGCTTACTTGGGCTATTTACATTGTCTAGTTCTTGCAATAAATTATTTAAAGTTCGTTTTGTCTGTCGATGTATTTTAGACTCATTTAAGATTTTTGTAAGATCCTTACAAGTTTCAATAATTTCATTTTTAGTTTCTTGTAAAATATCTATTTGATCTAGCCTTTTATGTCGTATTCTACTTTCACGGTTAAAAGTCTTAATCTCTTTTATAATACTTTCACGTGTTTTTTCTTCAAAACGCTCTTCTAGTTCTTTCTTTTGAGTATTTAAACTAGTTATAGTGTTATAGATATCGACTATGGATTTGGTGTTTTCGGGTATTGCTTCATCATTGTTAAATGATTGTAGAATACCTGTTAAAACATTAAACTGTCCTTGTATTTGGGTATCTCTTACTCTGCTGAAATTTCTACTCCTTTGTGTCGCTGTTCTCATAGCTTCATTGACTAAGTCATCTCTTAACGAGAACCCTGCAAGTTCTAATACTTTATCCAGTGTATTGATGTTTAGGCTAAATGGGTAGGTTGGTTGTCTGTTTCTTCTATCAAAAGATAGAAATGCATTAGTAAGTGAGTCTTTTAGTGTAGCATTTATATATCGTTCTAGGATTGTTTCTAAATATTGTTTCTCTTCTATTTTAGAAAATGGTTTATTAAGGTCTTCCCCTAAAATATCTTCTAACAGTATTTTTTGCGTATCGTCTACGTTTAGACGATCTAGTACTTCTGAAATAGTATCTACAGGGGTTATATGTTGTTTTATCTTTGTAAGTAGTTCAATAACCTCACTAAATTCATTAGTATTATCAGGTGATAGTCTTAGTAAATTTTCTATCTCCTCTATTGCATTTAGATCATCCGAATTTGTTTCTTTAATTCTTTCAAGTGTTGATATAAAGGGTTTTATATGTGTAGCTGAATTTTTTGCATGTAAATAATGCTTGTTTTGCTCTAAAAAATCAGAGCCTTTTTCCCTTTTAGCAGCATTATGTTTAATAATTTCAGATTTACAGTAATTGATCATTTCTTGGGCATTTTTGAGCTCCTTTATAAGATGCTCTTTGTATTCCCCTGTAGGCTCATCCAACCTTAATGTTTGTATGTTTCTACGTGCAATATCACTATAGTGCTTAAATTGATACGTTAACAGTAAGTTAGGCGAATAGGTGTTCTCTAGAAATGATATAATTTCGTGGTAATTTTCCATCATTAGACTTATTTATGTCATATAATAACGCTAGACTAATATGGATTATTGTGTTATGTAGCATAAAAAAATTAAATTCATGCTTGAAACTTCTGTAGCAGGAATGAATATTCTAATTCTTGACTTAGTGCTAGTACGATTTTTTACATATAATATATTGTAATAGAGTGTTTTAGGTAGTATAAGTATTTCCTCTCTTTTCGTGTATATTTCCGTATCATCCAATTTTTTTGAAAACTAGATTTAGTTTGCACTAGAAGGGGAAAAGAAATGCTCTATAGGTAGTGTTAATCTTCAATTAGTATGTAGGTAACGCGATGAAAAAGTATATTACCGACTTCAAGAGGTTATTTAAGATTTGACAAAGTTTCATTATCAAAATCAAATATTATTTTAGACTAATCGATAAAAGTAATAATTACAAAGCTTAACATATTGGTAATTAGTCTTTTTTTAAATGAAAAATAGGTAATTTTACACCGAATTTTAATTTTTATATCGTGCTTAGAATTCTTTTACTTTTATTTTCTACCACAGTATTTGCTACTACAAAGTTACATACATCTGATAAAGATTTTAATTATACTTTTTCAGTGACTAATAAGCAACCTAAACATTTCCAAACTTCCAAAACCTATTTTTGGTTTAAAGCTCATCAGATTCAATCTACGGTAGGGGGAGCTAATGGTAAAGTCTTAGACGGTTTTTTTCAGAAAGAATATCGCAGTCAACAATTAGCGACACAAGGTTATTTTGTAAAAGGATTAAAAGATAAAACATGGCGATCTTGGTATCAGAATGGTCAACTTAAAGAGGTTACTCGCTGGCGAAATGGACAAAAATCAGGAGATTATCAACTTTATAACGAGCAAGGGGATTTAGAGGTTAAGGGTAAATATAATAAAGGGCTAAAAGTCGGTGAATGGATTTATGCTCAAAAAAAAGATACCTTAACGTATCGTAAGGGGGTATTAAAATCTGTAAAAGTCAAAAAGACACGCATTAAAAAAGAACGATCTTTAAAGGACTTTTTTAAAAAAAGTACTCAAAATATAAAAGATTGGTGGGGGCGTATGAAGATTAAATTCACAGGGAGAAAAAGAAAAAAAGTATCTACGAAACTTAAAAAATCTAAAAAAAGAACCTCGAAAACAGCGAAAAGAAGTTAAATGAAACTTAAGGCTACCGCTTTAGTATATGCTATTTATGTGTGTTTATTGATATCGACACTCACATACGCATTCATCTTTTTGGCTTCTAGTCAGGATTTGTTGTTTGATAAAGTCGATCAAGAAAATAGCTTATTACAGAAAGCTAAAAATGCTTTTCTATATTTAAAAAAAAATCCAGAAAGTACATTAACAGAACTTCCTGATGGTTGTACAGCACAACTCAAACCTTGGGGAGCTTTTTCCGTTTTAGAAATTATAGCAACACATCAAAATGACTCGTTACAAGATTATTACATGTTAGCAAACCGCCCTTTGGATAGTACAGTATTTTACCTTCCTAAAAGTAAGCACCCTTTACAAGTTTCAGGAGCTACCAAGGTAAATGGTCTGGTTTATATTCCTGATGCTAAGTATAAAATTGTCAACCTCAAATCAAACCAGTACAAGGAAATTCCTCAATTAAAAGTCACGAAACGTATTGCGGGTTTACAGTTACCCGAAATAAAAATTCCTAAGGTGGAATTAACACAGATGGATTATCAATATTTTGAACCCACTGCTGACATATCGAGCTATTTTAATGCCTTTAGAGCTACTACTAAGGTGATTTACGATCAAATTTCGATAAGGCTTGGAGCGGTAGATTATAAAGGTAATTTTCTCATCATTTCCGACCAAGAAGTACGTATTAGTAACACAACACAACTTACCGATGTTATTGTTGTGGCTCCTATAGTTCGTATTGAGAACGGTTTTAAAGGTAGTCTGCAAATTTTTGCTAATGCTTTAATTGATATAGGGGATAGCGTACGTTTAGAGTACCCAAGTACTATTACCATGTTTGAGGAGAATCCATTAATTACACCACAGCTACGCATGGGAACAGAGACGTATTTCAATGGTAATATTATTGTGATTACGACTGATAACGAGCATAAAACTGCAATACAAATTGATGAAAAATCGCAAGTTAATGGGCATATTTACTGCAAAGGAATTTTAGATAATAGCACGAAAGTAAACGGAAGTATTTTTGCTAATAAGTTGCGAAAACAAACTGCTTATAACAGCTATACCAATACGCTGTACGATACGCATCTCAAAAATGAACTGCCCTCAAATTTTGTAGGACTTGAATTTATAACCGATACCATAGTACATGAAAAAGTGTTTCTTAAAAAAGTCTGGTAAGCTTAAGGCAAGTTCACTCGTAGAATCGGTAATGGCAGTGACCATTGTTGCTATCTGTGTGCTTATTGTAATGCAAGTTACCTCAGTTATATTTACAGAAAAAAACACGAATTCACATGCAAATATCAGCTCGAAACTTAAAGAAAAAGAATTGGTTGAAACTATACGTAATGGAGGGAATTTAGCACAATCAGACTTTGATTTTGAAATTTATAAAATAGAAGTCCATTTTGTGAAAGCGAATACCATTCAGAACTTAAGAGAGATGCAGGTAAAGCGTATTTTTGCAAAGGATACTTTGGTAAGTACTTATTATATTAATAATCCAAATGATGAAAACTAAACTACAGGCTTTTACGATTCTGGAAATGCTTCTCAGTATGTTAGTGGTTAGTGTGATTATTAGTATAGGTTATAGTATGTATGCCAATTTGAATCAGCAAATTCAGCAATTTATGGGGGCGACTACTAGTAATATAGAGTTATGGCAATGGCAACACCAGCTTGAAATGGATTTTCATAATGCTGAAAATATACGACTTATTAAGGCACAACATATTGAAATTAGCAATTACCAAAATACTAAGGTTAGTTACCATTTTACTCGAAACCAATTGGTAAGAAAGCAAGAACAACGTGTAGACTATCTGGATTGTAAATCCTTTTCAGTAGTACTTTGTGATTCATTATCGGAGGGGAAATCAGAAGTAAAACAAGTGAAAGTTTATTTAGATAATGATTCAGAAAGTCTATTAATAAGCAGTAGAAACTGTCCTGTAAACGTAAACCCTAAGACATGGCTATAGATATTTCATCCTTAAAAAATAAGAACGAAAAAGCATCACAGCCTAGCATAGCACAACGTGAGTTTTCTTTTTCAAAGAAGTTATCTTTAAAACTAAAAGCGAGTTTTTATAAGGATTTTGCAACTTTATTACGAGCAGGAGTCGATTTTAAAACTTGTTTCGAGCTTTTAATTGAACAACAAAAAAAGTCATTTGTAAAAATAGTATTTACGGATATTATGAACGAGGTGATAAAAGGAAGTAGTTTACATGAAGCTTTATCTAAACGTACATACTTTTCAGATTATGAGGTTTTCTCCATAAAAATTGGTGAAGAAACCAAAAAACTAGATCATGTGTTTTTGGAGCTTCATCAGTATTTTGAACGTCAGATCAAACTCCGAAAACAAATTATCAATGTAATGACTTACCCGTGCTTTGTATTACTACTTACTTTTGGGGTATTGTATTTTATGATGTTGAAAGTCGTACCGATGTTTAGTTCGGTCTTTCGTCAGTTTGGTGGAGAGTTACCTCAACTTACACAAAAAGTTATCCTATTATCACAACATTTCAGTAGCATAATAACTGTGCTTATTTTGTTGTTGTTGAGTGTGATACTGTTCTATCAGCGTTTTAAAAATACACCTTGGTTTCGTCAATTTTTAACGAATGTACTTTTGCGTATTCCCTTTGTCGGAAATATGCTGAAACGAATTTATATGGCACGTTTCTGTCAATTTATGAACTTACAAATTAGTGCCAAAACCCCTCTAATCGACAGTTTAGAAATGGTGGGGTCAATGATTGGTTTTTATCCTATTGAAAGTTCTATTCCTCATATAAAAACCAATTTGCTAAGAGGAATGGCATTTTCAGAAGCCCTTAAAAAGCATACTTTTTATGATTACCGTTTTGTAAGCATGCTTAAAGTCGCTGAAGAAGTGAATGAATTAGATCATATGTTTTCAAGACTTTCCAAAGAATATGAAGAACAAATTGAACAGCAAACCAAAATGCTAGGCGTTGTACTCGAACCCATACTCATTTTGTTTATCGGTAGTATTGTAGGTGTCATTATGATTGCCATGTATGCTCCTATGTTCGACCTAAGTAAAATAATTAATAAATAAGATTTAATTTCCTAAAAAATAAAAGATGAAAAAACTAAAAAAGCAGAAATCACTAAAATTTGCAGCGTACTCCATGACCGAAATCCTCATCGTACTAGCAATTATTGGAATTTTATTACTCATGGTATTACCTAGCCAAACCTCGGTAGTAGGTCAAGCAAAATCTATCGAAGCCCAAAGTATGCTAAATCACGTATACGGTTTACAGAAAAGTCATTTCTTTAGATTTTCGAAATACGCTTCTGATCTTAATAGTATTGGTTTTGAATCACAAATTACCGTTGACCAGGGAGGACAAGCGGTATATAAAATTCAAATTACTGAAGCTACTACTAATGGTTTTAAAGCTACCGCTACCGCAGTATCGGATTTTGACGGTGATGGAAATTTCAATACGTGGCAAATAAATGAGCAAAAAAATCTCGTAGAAGTGATTAAGGACTAGAGCATGGAAATTTTATTGAATAGTCTACCCCTAGAACTCCTCTTACTCTTGTGTTTTACTATTATTGCTTTTCAAGATTTGAGAGATCGTGAAATACATATTTTTCCATTAATTGGGATTTTGTGTATTGGTAGCTATCAAGCTTATATGATGCCTTTTTCTGCGATAAGCATCTGTGTAAAAACGCTTTTGTTTATCACATTTAGTCTTGGAGGAACCTATGGGTATTTAGCTTTTAAACACAAGGCATGGATTAACCCTCTAAAAAATTATATGGGTTTAGGGGATATTCTATTTTTTATAGCCATCGTTCCTTTATTCAATTTTCAGAATTATATGTTGTTTTTTATCTCTGGACTCTTGTTTTCAGTGTTAACTTATCTGATATTCAAAACATTTCGTCCAAAAGTTACTACAATACCTTTAGCTGGATTGCTGTCAATCTATTTTTTTTGTGTAAAATTGCTATCTAAAGTATTCAATTTTAATTTTTTAACGGATTCATTACCTTTATAATTGGCAACTTCTACCAAAATAACCATCCCTGTACCGATTATTCAGTTGATTAATGCGGACATTGCTCATAACTTTAGTATCGTTCCTAAAGCATTAGACGGCAATAATATTACCTTTTTTATTCCTAACGAAACGCTAAAACAACAGCAATCAGACCTTGAATTGATTTTAGGAAAGTCGGTGTATTTTGAAGTGATCGACAAAGCAGTTTTCTTTGAGTTACTCAATTCGTATTACTTAACAAGTACAACATCACAAACGAACCTACATGATTCAAGTAACTTTTTTGAGTCCCTTATTGCGGAATCTAAAGCTATAGGGGTAAGTGATATTCACTTTGAATGTTTTAAAGAAACTGCCCGAGTAAGAGTGCGTGTTGATGGAAAACTAATAGAAAAGCATCAGCTGGAAAAGTTACAATATGCCGAGTTAGTCAATCAGATTAAAATCAAAGCAGAATTAGACATTACCGAAAAACGATTGCCTCAGGATGGGCGTATTCATTACGATAATTTCGATATTAGGGTTTCTATTTTACCTACGCTTTATGGAGAAAAAATGGTACTTAGGATTTTGGGGAGAGATACCGAGCATTTAGACCTAAATGCATTAGGGATGGAAGCCCATGATTTAAGTATTTATCAAAAAGCATTGAAGGCTACCAAAGGCATCATTTTGATTAGCGGGCCTACAGGTTCTGGAAAAACGACTAGTTTATACGCGAGTCTGAAAACGCTCAATCAATCGAATACTAATATTTTAACGATCGAAGACCCTATCG
>CAYYNF010000039.1:0-14290 GCA_964472695.1 uncultured Flavobacteriaceae bacterium | reverse complement strand
TTATCCAAAAGCCAGTGGTTAAAAATGGAGAGATTGTAGTAGGAAATACAATGACTTTGAATTTAGCTTGTGATCATCGTACAATAGACGGTGCTGCAGGTGCTGAGTTCTTACAGACATTGAAAACTTACTTAGAGAATCCAGTAACGATGTTAGCATAATTATATATTATGACTCTATAAATCAAAAAGGGAATATTCATCTGAATATTCCCTTTTTGATTTTGCTAAAGCACATCACTATATCGATAACTCCTATCAATAATTAGGATAACTATTTTAATCTTCTATTGATATCTCTTTTAGTTTCTCATGGTAAGTTTCAATTCTTGCATGTGCCATTCCGTCAATTAATAAGATAATAGCGAGTAGAGCAATTGCTGTAATACAGCTAGCTCTCCAGATAGGTAGGGTCATAAATAACATTATGAATGCAGCTATTATGATTAAGCTTGGAATTATTTTGAAAACTAATGTATACTCTTTCAAAGTGTTTTGTGTACGCACTACTTCAGATTGAAGAAAAATTGATTTATCTTCATGAAATGCCTTTTCAAATTGTACGACTCTTAACTTATTTGTAAAAAATAATCCTAATCCTATAATCATAAGTAAGCTACCTGCAATTAAGGTAGGAATAATATATGCTTTTGCTAAATCAGTTTTGCCTAATTTCCAAAAACCGATACTCATACCTAAAAATAAAATTGAGAATAGTATAAAAAAACGTGTTGAAAACACCTCTTCTTTTGCCCACTCTATGGCTAGTTTTAATAATTCCATAGTTTTCCTGTAAAATAGATTTGTAGAAGTAAAGTAGTCATTAAAAGTAATATTTGTACAGAAATCACTTTAAAGTTTTTAAAATAAAAAAGCAGATTTTTAATAAAATTAAAATCTGCTTTCTAAGTTGTAATCTATACAGTTGTCTGAACTTCCTACTAGTGTTTGAAGTGTCTTGTACCAGTCATTACCATAGCTAATCCATTATCATCACAATAGTCAATACTCAGTTGGTCTTTTATAGAACCTCCTGGTTGAATTACAGCTGTAATACCAGCCTTATCTGCTAACTCTACACAATCTGGAAATGGGAAGAAAGCATCACTAGCCATTACTGCTCCATTTAGGTCAAAGTTAAAAGAGTTCGCTTTTTCGACTGATTGTCTTAAAGCATCTACTCTTGATGTTTGTCCTGTACCACTAGATAATAGTTGTCCATTTTTCACAAATACGATAGTATTAGATTTAGTATGCTTACATATCTTTGAAGCAAATAACAAATCTTCTATTTCTTGAGCTGTTGGAGCTTTTTTAGTTACTGTTTTCAGATCACCTTTAGCATCTGTAATATAATCTTTATCCTGAACTAAAATACCATTTAAGCAAGTTCTTACCTGTTCTTTAGGTAGTTCAATGTCATTTTGCACAAGGATAATTCTATTCTTCTTCCCTTGTAATACTTCTAAAGCATTCTGATCAAAACCAGGGGCAATTACAACCTCACAAAATAACTTATGAATTTCTTTAGCTGTTGCTAAGTCAATTTGTGTATTGCTAATTAATACTCCACCAAAAGCAGAAACAGGATCACCCGCTAGTGCATCTATGTATGCCTCTTTTACAGTTGTTCTTTGTGCTAGACCGCAAGCATTGTTATGCTTAAGGATAGCGAAGGTAGGAGCTTCTCCTTTAAATTCACCAATTAAATTTACAGCTGCATCTACGTCCAAAAGATTATTGTAAGACAACTCTTTTCCGTGTAATTTAGAGAACATTACATCAAAATCACCGAAGAAAGTTCCTTTTTGATGAGGGTTTTCACCATATCGTAATGTTTTAGCCTCTGTAATACTTGCCTTGTATACTATATTTTCTTCTTCTGAATTGAAATAGTTGAAAATAGCAGTATCATAATGAGAAGACACATTAAAAGCCTTAGAAGCAAAACGTTTTCTATCTTTTAATGACACCTTTCCGTTGTTGGCACTAATAACTTCAAGGAATTCAGCATAGTCCTCAACAGAGGCAACACATGTAACATCTGCAAAGTTTTTAGCAGCTGCTCTAATTAAAGAAATACCTCCAATATCGATTTTCTCTATAATATCCTGCTCAGAAGCTCCTGAAGCTACTGTTTTTTCGAATGGGTATAAATCTACGATAACCACATCAATCTGAGGAATTTCATATTGCTCAATTTCTGCGATATCACTTTCTAAATTTTGACGATTTAGAATTCCTCCAAATACTTTTGGGTGAAGCGTTTTCACTCGTCCACCTAATATTGAAGGGTAGCTTGTTACATCTTCTACAGGTACTACCTTTATCCCTAGATCATTAATAAATTTTTCAGTTCCTCCTGTTGAATAGATAATTACGCCTTGTTCGTCTAATTTTCTTACGATAGGCTCTAAACCTTCCTTACTAAATACTGAAATTAACGCAGATTTGATTTTTTTTGAATCGCTCATATGTGATTTATAAAAATAATGTTGCAAAATTAAGCAATTGTTACTTAACAATGAATAGTTGATACAAGAGTTTAAGGCTAATAGATGAAATTAGTATTTTACTCTTTTTAATGAGTTTTTGACTGTATCCTAAAGATATATAGAAGTATTTTTTTCTAAAAGTAGGGTATTATCTATATAATAATACCCATATTTTATGAGGAGTAAAGTACACTTGAACTCATTAGTTTTATTGAATTATCTTGATAGACTTCTCCCCTGTCTACTCGCAAAAGGTCTACGATGAGAGTCTCTTAGTACAATATCTTTTACGTGCTCTAGCTTTTTTTGATCGGAGAGTTGTTCACCAGAGGCGGTTAACTCTTTCATCTTCTCTTTATAACTTTTCTTTAATTGATCTTTAAGTTCAGGATCTACAAAGGTAAGTAAGTCTAGAGCAT
Organism: uncultured Flavobacteriaceae bacterium; assembly: GCA_964472695.1. GTDB lineage: Bacteria > Bacteroidota > Bacteroidia > Flavobacteriales > Flavobacteriaceae > Aquimarina. The sequence goes on along the minus strand of CAYYNF010000039.1, from coordinate 11,377 downwards.
CCTCTCTTTCCTCTCGTACTTCTTTATTCTCCTCTTGAATTTCTCCTTCGCAGTATTCTAAAAGGATTTTTAATTCTCTTTTTTCAATGAGTTCCTCTACATCTTTCATAAGGTCGTCACTTATATATCCTAATTTTTGGAACATAACTAGTTTATGAAAGTTATTAGGTGTAATCATGTGGTCATATAGGTCAAAGTCCTCACAGTTATCGATATCGAATAGTGCTTCATTTAATGCCTTCTCTCTATATTGATCTGGGTAATTCGGTTGTTTTTTTTGTTCTGGTGTAAAGGCTAATTTTTTTGCTTTTGCCACATCTACAAGGCAACCTGATAGTGCTTCTTGAATGCGTTTTTCTTTATCTGTATCAGATTCTCCTTCGACTTTTCGATACGCTAAAGCTTTCTGAGCTTGCTGTTTTGTAAATAAAAACACAGCTTTAGCTTCTTTTGGGCGTCTTTTTGTGAGATGTCGGAATCCCATGTTTACATGATGTACAGGGAAGTTATTAATTAATTCATCTAGCTGAGGATCTCTCCTATAGGTGGCAAGTGTAACATCACGACCTAAGATTTTAGCTCTCTCCGATTCGTTGGTGCGTCTTGAAATTATAGTTACATCGAATAATTTTCTTGGCTCTTGTCCTCTAGGGGTGGCCATAGCTTCAATAAGTTTTAATTTTTCGGAAAGAGGGATGCGTTCGCCTTTGGCATCACTCATTAAGTTTCCATTATTCCATTCTGGGGAATCCAATAATAATAACGAAATACGTTCTGTTTCTGGAAATAATTGATCTCCTAGTGATGGTTCATTTCCGGGAGTTTCAGCTCCATTTCTTTTTTGTTGTACTTGTAATGCTTCTGCATACCAGCTGTTAATCATACCAACTATACCACCTTTCACACCTTGACAATGTCCAAAGACTAAAATATGTGAAGCGGATTGATCATTCGTTTCTGTTTCATTTGTAGTCTCTGTCTCCCCTTCTTTAGTGTCAACTCTTCTTTGTACTGTTTCAGGTACAGACTTTCCTTCTGTAGCTGCAAATAGAAATCTAGCATTATGTAAGTGTGCTTCTTCAGAGTATCCCATAAGTGAAGTTGCAAGACCATTTACAGGCTGTATGATTCGCTTCCACATTTTTTCTATAGGAGAAGCTACATCAGACCTAATAGCGGCTTGTTCTTGTAGTCCTTCATTAGAACTATAAGAGTCGGCAAGAGTTAAGGTAATATTTTCATCATGTGAGCCGAAGACTTCTGTAAGACTTTTTCTTGCAGGATCCATAGATCCTGACCCTGCACCCGGTAATACATAAACTACTTGATGTTTGTTTGATGTTTCTTGAGATGTTTGATCTTTGTCGTTCATAATACTATAATTGTATACAGGGATAACGACACTAAATCATAAGTGTTACAAAAACTTTGCAGTTTTGTATATAGGTAAGTGTGCTATATTATTCCTTTGAAGGAATAATACCCAGTTTTTTTGCACGAATTTCCCAGTTTTTTCTAGCAAGTACTTGCATATCCTCTATGTTATCGCTCTCATCCATAATTTCGAGACCAAGTAAGGTTTCTATGATATCTTCCATAGTGATAAGCCCAATCATATTACCAAATTCATCTACAACACTAGCAATATGTCCTTTTTTCTTGATTAGTTGACTAAAAACCTCTGGTATAGGTTGTTCAGAATTTACCATTACAATACTACGTTTAATGTCAGCTAGTTTTTTATGCCCATTATCCTCAACTAGTTCTTCTAGTATCTCGTCTTTTAGAACAAAGCCTGTAATATGGTGTGGTTTTTCATTATAAATTGGAATTCTTGAAAATTTTAATTCCTTATGTTTCTCTCGAAATTCATCGATACTCATAAGTTCATCCTCTATTAAACTTACGGTTGAAGGAGTCATTACATTTTTAGCTTTTATATTTTTGAAAGCTAGTAGGTTACGAATAACTGTGGTTTCGTTTTCTTTGATTACTCCATCTTCACCTGCTGCATCAGTAATAGCAATTAATTCCTCACGACTCATTGTGTTTACATGTGCTGATTTTCCGATAAGTTTAGTGGTAAGTTGTAAAATCCAAAGTATTCCAGAGTAATGTAGTGGAGCGATAAGTATCTTGAGTGCCTTCGTTGTAAATTTCGCTAGAGATTTCCAGTAAGTAGCACCAATAGTTTTGGGTATAATTTCACTTACAACAAGGATAAGTGCGGTCATAATTGAGGAAACAATTCCTACCATAACATCCTCTGATATGGTTATGCCTAAAATACTGTGATCTTCTGTAGAATTGAATGATTCTGCATAAGCTACTTTGGCCTGGACTCCTACTAGTATTGCTCCTACAGTGTGAGCTATCGTATTAAGGGTAAGGATTGCGATGAGTGGTTTGTCTACATCATCTTTTAGTTCTTTAAGATCTTCTATGAAATTTTTACCTTCTTTTTCTTGGAGATTAATGAAACTAGGAGTAATACTCAGTAAAACAGCTTCTAATATAGAACATAAAAATGAAAATAATATAGAAACAGTAGCAAATACAATTAATAAAAACATGTAATATATGATAGTTATTTAGCTAAAATACTAAATTATTTCTAGCATTGTAAAAAAAGCTTTAAAAGCTTGTTATTAGGAGGCTTATTATTTTAAATAAGTCTATATAATACGGTCAGTTGGTATTGTAATATAAATGATAATGTCTTGTTTTTATTCTGTTTAACAGTATACTAACAGGAAGTTGAGATATTGTACATAAGTCACTTTTTCTTCTATCTATCGAAGCGCTCTGAGTCGATTTTAAGTAAAATAAATAGTAGTATCGCGAATCCCCACAAACCAGAACCTCCATAGCTGAGGAAAGGTAAAGGTATTCCTACGGTTGGTAGTAGTCCGATAACCATACCGATATTCACAAAGAAGTGTATAAACAGGATTCCTCCAACAGAATAGCCGTAGACTCTGTTAAATTGACTTTTCTGACGTTCGGCAATTATAAGAACTCTTAAGATAAGGAAACAAAAGAGAAATATGACAGTACTACTACCTACAAATCCCCATTCTTCTCCTACAGTACTAAAAATATAATCAGTATGTTGTTCTGGGACAAAACCTCCTTGAGTTTGAGTACCCTTTTTCCAACCTTTTCCAAACATACCTCCACTACCAATAGCGATCTGACTCTGGTTCGTATTATAACCTATACCTCGGGTGTCTGTTTTTTTACCTAGAACTAAATTTATACGGTCTCGGTGATGTTGTTTAAATACATTATGGAAAATATAATCGGTGGAAAAGCTATATAAAGACATTAACCCAGACAAGAGTATGACATAGAAAATATTTTTCCCTTGTTTGTTTCGTATATATATGACTATAAGTGTTATTATAGCTAAAATTAAAGAAACAAGTTTAGGGCTAAATAATAGAGTGAATATAAATATTGAAACTGCACTTGCACCTATGTATATGTATATCATACTAACACCTTCTCGTAATAGAGGGAATACAAGTGCCCCAAATACAAGTGCACTTCCTGCATCGGGTTGTAGCATTATTAGAAGAGGGGGGATTAATATTACAATAAGTGCCTGTACTTGGTCTTTAATACGTTTTATATTTGTATTAATGTCACTCATGTATTTCGCTAATGCTAAGGATGTTGCTGATTTAGCGAACTCTGAGGGTTGTATGCTGATGGGACCAATAGCATACCAAGAAGTTGCCCCTGATATCTTCTTACCGAAAAAGATCAAACCGAATAAGGAAAGCATCGAGACTAAATAGATTAGGCTGGAGAAACGTTCAAAGAATTTCTTACTTAATAGGAATACTACCAGAATAATTACACAGCTCAGTATAATCCAAAGAAATTGTTTTCCATAAGGTTCATCGATATCGAATATAGAGGGGTTATTTTCGTTATATGCAGCTGAATGTATATTGAGCCATCCAAAAAATGATAATAGGAAGAAGCATATAAAACTATACCAATCGGTAGTTTGAAATTTTGATCTTGCCATTACTGATTAATTTTAAACGGTTTTCCACTTAAGGGTTTGAAGTATTCTTCTTCGAGACTATGGTTTAGTACCCAATTTTCTATATGTTTTGCTTCGATGTTCCTTTTTAGATACTTTTCAACCATTAGACTAGCAATACGCCCAGCATAGCGTGCTCCCCAATATCCATTTTCTACGAAAACAGCCATTGCTATTTTAGGATCATCTTTAGGTGCAAAGGCTATAAATATAGAATGGTCGGTAAGTTGTACTCGTTTACCATCAATTTTAGTGAAGTTCTCTGCAGTTCCTGTTTTTCCACAAATTTCAATATTGTCAATCTGTAGGAAACTAGCTGTACCGTCTGTATACACCTTCAACATACCATCAATTACCGTATTAAAATGGCGTTTATCAATAGTTGTTACTTTAGGTTTTATGAATTCTTCTTTATCAATAGGCTTTCCATCAATTTTTCGAATAATGTGAGGTGTATAAAAATACCCTCTATTAGCTATAGCAGCTGTAATATTTGCTAATTGGATAGGTGTAGTAAGTACCTCTCCTTGACCTATAGCATTAGAGAGTGTAGTAGAGGCACGCCAATTTTTGGAAGGATATATTCTGTCATAATATTTTGATGTAGGTATCTTCCCTTTTCTTCCTGTAGGGAGATCATAACCTAAATAATTTCCAAGTCCAAAGCTTCGTAAGTGATGTTCCCACATAGTAAGTCCCTCATGCTGTCCGTCATATTTTTCTATAATTTTTCGATATACTTGAGCAAAATAAGCGTTACAAGATACAGCAATGGCATCCTTAAGTGCTACAGGGCTAGAGTGATCATGACACCCCATCTTACGACCACGTCCGTAATAATAACCGTGTTTACAGGTTAGACGTTCATTAACATCAATAACATCCTCTTGCAGAGCAATCAGAGCATTAAGTACTTTAAAGGGGGATCCTGGTGCATATTCAGCAAGTAATCCTCTATCATATAAGGGTTTTGCTATAGTGTCATAATACAATCGTGTAAAGTTTTCAGAACGTTTACGTCCTACCAATTCATTGGGGTCAAAACTAGGGGCTGTCACTAAGGTTAAAATTTCACCTGTACTAGGTTCTAAGGCTACAATTCCACCTCTTTTATTTTGCATTAAACGTTCCCCATAAGCTTGTAGCTCGATATCGATAGTAAGTTCTAGATCGCTTCCTTTGTGTGGAATTGAATCGTAAATTCCATTTTTATAAGAACCTATATTTCTATTGAAACGATCCTTTTGAAGATATTTTACACCACGGAAACCTCTAAGTAACTCCTCGTATTGTTTTTCGGCACCTTGCATACCAATAAGATCTCCTGATTTGTAGTAGTCTTGTGTACGTAGAATGCGGTTGTTTACTTCTGCGATATAGCCTAAAACATTTGCTGCACAGTGTGTTTTGTAGTCCCGAAGTGATCTTTTCTGAATATAAAATCCTTTGTATCGGAATAGTTTTTCTTGTAAGTATGCGTATTCTTTTTTGGTAAGCTGTGGTACTATAAGTGAAGGTAATCTACTAGAGTATCGCTTAGCTTTCTGTATTTTTCGAATTAGTTGTTTCTTAGGCAATCTGATAAGGTGACATAACTCTAAAGTATCAAAAGACTTTAGTTCTCTCGGAATAATCATAAGGTCGTATGAGGGCTGATTCCCTACCAGCAACTTATTGTTTCGATCATATATATATCCTCTTTCAGGGTAATCATAGATCATTTTAACAGCATTATTTCTGGATAAAGAGGTGTAAGATGAATCTAATATTTGTAAGTGTATTAGTCTCCCTATGAATGTGAGTCCTGTAATAATAACAATGGCTATTAGGAATAAGTTACGCATTACCCTCTCTTTTTTGAATACTTATCGAAAAATAGTAGCACACTGACTAGCATTGTTAAAGTTGTAGCAAGAGTTGTGGATAGTGTCTGTAATACAATATATGATAGAAGTTCTATATCAAAGACTTCAAGTGCAAATAGTATTATACTATGAATTAAAGCTCCTAGGAAAAAATATAAACCGTGTTTGTTACTTAGTCTAGTTAGTTTTAGATTTTGTTCATGGTAATTTAATCCGAAACAACTACTAATTAACATAGGTCTTATGAATGCAACAGTAATACAAGCAGCCGCATTAGCTCCTCCTGTATTGTTGAAGAAGTCTATTGAGAGTCCTATGATAAAACTCATAAGAATGACTTTCCATTGTTCTGAATTGATAGGGAATAATAGCACAAACAAAAGGTATACCTGAGGGTTAATAAAGCCTAGGAATAGAACATTATTACAGATAGCTATTTGTATTACCAATAATAACAAATAACGCATAGTATTTGTACTAAAATTACTATTTAACAGCATCTTCTAGATTGAAAATTTCTTCTTTATTCTTGTTTTCTACGATGTATACCGATTCTATGCTATACATATCATTAAATAACATGATGTCTATAGAGTAAAAACTTTGCCCTTCATTTTGTTCGAAATTCGTAATTTTTCCAATAGGAATACCCTTTGGAAAAATAGTAGACATTCCTCCTGAAATAATAGTATCCCCTATCTTAACATTAGCTAAGGAAGGTATATCAATGAGTTTCATTAAATTGTACTGAGCTCCATCCCATTTTAAAGTACCAAAGTGATCTGTTTTTTTCAGTTTAACATTGAGCTCTACATTGGTATTCAAAATTGAAATAACTCTAGAATAATTTGCTGAAGTTTGTTCTATAATTCCTATTACTCCATTGTGAGTAATTACTCCCATATCATTTTTAATACCATGATTCCTACCTTTGTCTAGGGTGAGATAATTTTCTGTTTTATGTATAGTGTTATTGATCACCTTAGCAGAACGATAAATATAATTAACAATTGTATCGTTAAAAGTTTCTTCGACTATAGTGGAATTACGACAACGATAGTATTCGATTTGGTTCCGTAATGCAGTATTTTCTGTGAGTAAATCATTATTTATGCGTCTTAAGTCAAAGTAATCATTGATATAGTTAACACACTTGTAGTAGCACCCTACTATACTATTCGTTGTTCCTATAAATTTACTACTGTGGTAACTATGCGACTGTATAGTGAAAATTAAAGATATAAACAATAATACCAAGTATAATATGGTATTTCTAAATTTAATGATAAAGTTTAGAATATAATGCATATCATGTAGTTATACTATTATTGTATAAGAACACTTTTATATCTTTCTAGATTTTTTAGGGTAATTCCAGTACCTCTTACTACAGCTCGTAAAGGATCTTCTGCTATGTATACAGGTAGATCAGTTTTTTGAGACAGACGCTTATCTAAACCTCTAAGCATAGATCCACCTCCAGCTAAGTAAATTCCAGTATTATAAATGTCGGCAGCTAGTTCAGGAGGTGTTTGAGATAGAGTTTCCATAACAGCATCTTCTACCCTAAGTATTGATTTGTCTAAAGCTTTAGCTATTTCCCTGAATGAAATCTGTACTTGTTTTGGTTTTCCTGTAAGCAGATCACGCCCTTGTACACTCATATCTTCTGGTGGAATCTCTAATTCCTCAGTAGCAGATCCTATCTGGATTTTGATTCGTTCAGCAGTACGTTCTCCTACGTAGAGGTTATGTTGGGTACGCATATAGTAGACGATATCATTTGTAAATACATCCCCTGCAATCTTAACAGATTTATCACACACAATTCCCCCTAATGCAATAACAGCGATTTCAGTGGTACCACCACCAATATCTACAATCATATTTCCTTTAGGTTGCATTATATCAACACCAATACCGATAGCGGCAGCCATAGGTTCGTGAATAAGATATACTTCTTTACCATTAACCCTTTCAGCACTTTCTCGAACAGCACGCATTTCAACCTCAGTAATACCACTAGGAATACATATTACCATTCTTAAGGAAGGAGTGAAAAATTTTTTCTTTAGAGTAGGTATTTCTCGTATAAGTAGACTAATCATCTTTTCACTTGCATCGAAATCAGCAATAACCCCATCCTTCAAAGGGCGGATAGTTTTGATGTTTTCATGCGTTTTTCCCTGCATCATAGCGGCTTCTCGCCCTACAGCTTTAATATTACCAGAAACTCGGTCTCTAGCAACAATTGAAGGGCTATCTACTACTACTTTATCGTTATGGATGATAAGCGTATTTGCAGTTCCAAGGTCGATAGCTATTTCTTCTATAAGAAAATCGAAAAATCCCATATTAATTTGATAATATGATTATACATTAGGCTTACAAATGTAATTAAAAATTAATGAATACTTAACCTTATTGGTGGGAGTTTAAAAAAAAATGTAATACTCAGATATAGCCCTTTATAGGCTATCTAGAGTAAATTCAAGATGATTTCGGAATTTGTCAAAAGAAATACATAAAACGCTTCTTAATAAAAATTATGAACCTCTAATTTTGAATCTATTTAATGTATGGCAGGATTATCTGCCGTATAAAAACAGAGTATATGACTTAAACATTTTCGTTGAAAAATAAGTGACTATGTCAAATTGATACTTTGGTAAAAAGTAATAATATTCTTTCTTTTAATGAGTTATGTTTTTTTGTTAGAGGGTGGATAGGTAATATCACTCTTTTTTAAGAAGAAATTTAAGTTCTTGTTTTGTGATTTTTTTAATAATTTTAAATATATATCATGAAAAAAACACTTTAATTAGTTATTATGTAAATAATCAATTAAGCTGTCTTTTTGTTGTTATTCATTAATTTATGGAATACGATATTAAATATAAATTAACATAATTTAAGCTACTTAAAAACTTGATATAAAATAATTGATTGAAAATGCTTTAATAATCAATTACTTGACTTGTATTAATAATAAACGAAAACTTATATGAAACACATTTTTATTCCTGTACTCACCTTTTTGACAATCATGTCATCTACCACCAACAGTATACAAGCTGGTAACCAAATTCATGATAATAAACCGATTATCAGTTTATCAAGTAACACTATTAAAGTTAGTGACATTGATCAATTAAGAAATGCTATAAAAATGGCAAAACCTGGTGATAATATCATCATGACAAATGGAGTTTGGAAAGATGTAAAACTAAAGTTCACAAGTAAAGGAACTAAAGAAAAACCTATTACCTTAAGTGCAGAAACGGCCGGAAAAGTGTTTATAGAAGGAGAATCTTATTTGAAGATAGGGGGAGAGTACTTGATAGTTGATGGTTTATATTTTAGAAATGGATATACTACTTCTAATGCTGTGATCGATTTTAAAAAGGATAAAGAAACAGTAGCAAATCATTGTCGAGTAACCAATTGTGTTATAGAAGACTATAATCAACCTCAGCGTGATCGTAAGGATCACTGGGTAGAGTTCTGGGGAAGATATAATCAATTAGATCATTGTTATATTACAGGTAAATCGAACGAAGGACCAACGATTCGTGTGGAGATTAAAGGGAATCGAAATATACAAAACTACCATCAAATTATTCATAATCACTTTGGACCACGTCCCAGAAAAGGAGGTCCTAAAGCAGAGACCATTCAATTAGGAGATAGCTTTAGCTCTATGTCTCCTAGTAATACTACTGTAGCACATAATTTATTTGAAGAATGTAATGGAGAAGTAGAGGTTATTTCTAGTAAAACAAACTTTAATATCTTTAAAAATAATGTGTTTTATAAATCAGAAGGTTCTCTTGTTACACGTCATGGTAATTACTGTCAAATAGAAGGAAATTTCTTCATCGGAGATGGTGTAAACAAAAATTACGGAGGTATTAGAATCATAAATACAGGACATAGCGTAACGAACAATTATTTCTATAATATGATTGGAGAGAATTTTCGTAGTCCGTTGGCAGTAATGAATGGTATCCCAAAATCACCGCTTAATAGATATAATCAAGTAACCGATGTCACTATTGCTTATAATACTTGGGTCGACTGTAAGTCGCCGCTACAGTTTGGTGTTGGAACAAATATCAGTCAGGCTGATGTACTTCCAAAAGCAGAAATCCGCTCAGCAGTACCTATTCGTACTGAAGTTGCTAATAATATAATCTTTAACAAGAAAGGAGATGCTTTACCTTATGTAGCACACGATAAAATTGACAATATCACCTTTAGGAATAATAAGGTTGAAAATCAGGGTGTTGTTTTTGAAAAGCTGAATGGTTTAGAACATACTGATATGAATGTAACTGAAATTAATGATTATTTAAAACTTCCAATCATTGAGGGGAACAACAAGGTCTATAATGGTTTCGGGTATGAAAAAATTCAACAAGATATTTTCGGAAATACACGTAGTACAAAACATAACAAAATAGGAGCTGTAACTAATATCCCTGAGAGAGACCCTAATTTATTAGAATATTCAAAATATGGCCCTAAGTGGTTTAAGTTAGATAAAGAAGTGAGTACTCCTAAGGAGTTATCTGCTATTGATGCTGAAACGCTTTATAAAGCAGTTACAGAGGCTAACTCAGGAGATATTATTCAACTTGGTCCAGAAGTCATCCAATTAGAAAAAAGTTTACAAATAGACAAGGAGCTTATTATAAAAGGAGGAACTATCGAATTTAAAGGAACTGCAACTACCCCTCTTTTTGAAATGAACCCTAAGGGAAATCTGACTTTAGAAAAGACGAAAATTTCCGGAAATCGCAAGAATTACGCTTTTGCGACACTTGCTCAGAATATGTCTAGCCTCTATAATTTAAACATAATCAATTGTGATGTTAGTAATTTCGATTATGTGCTCAAAGCTTATAAAGAATCTTTTGCAGATAATATTAACTTCAAAAGTACTAAGATTCACAAATGTGCTAACGGGTTGGAACTTTCAGAAGAAACAAATGATAAAGGAGATTATAATGTAGAGTTTTTAACAATAACTGACTGCGATTTTGAGGATATTAGCTCGAATGTTATAGATTACTATAGGGGTGGTTATGATGAATCTACTATTGGAGGGAACCTATTAATAGAAAATTCAAATTTTAAAAATTGTGGTGCTGAAGAAGAGAATAATATATTATTGAATCATAGAGGAATCGTTAATGTTACCTTGAATCACAATACTTTTATAGATAATAATGTAGAACTTATTTCGGTACTTTGGGGAGCTAAGAACAATAGCGAAAGTAATAATAGCATTAATAATTCAGGAAAGATCATAACTCAAGAGAATTTAAAATTGAAAATCGTCTATTAAATATAGCCGTTTACTTTCTTCGGTATTCATTTTAAAAATCATTAACCTTGATCTTAATTTCTGTGGATGTCTTCTATAATATGAAAACTACTTTTTTCTATAATC
>CAYYNF010000038.1:0-14519 GCA_964472695.1 uncultured Flavobacteriaceae bacterium | reverse complement strand
CACATATACACATCTTTCTTTTGTAAAAGAAACAAAAATCATTACTGATGTGATAACTATTCTTATAAATTTTAAATGAGAAAAACCTGTACAATGTAACTAATGATCCCAAAAATAGCCAAACCAATTACAAACTTAATAAAGTTTTTTTGGGCTTGTTCATTACCTTGCATATACTGCACGAAGATGATAAACCTCCTACAATACCAAATACAGCTACAGCAGCATTAAGTGTATCCTGAACAGCTACTTTCCAACCATCAATTTCACTAATGGCGGCTAACGAACCTCCTCTTGGTGTTGGTGTGAATGGTGGCAGCGGTAGTGGTGATATAGTAGCATATATAACATTAGAAAACACCGATAAAGCAAAAGAAAATAGTCTTTTACTATTCTTCATTAATTTTTTCATTTATTATATTAATTTCAAATATATTATAAAAAACCATTACAACACTTTATAGGGCACTTCACTCCATCTTAAGAAAGACTTTTAAGCTACGATCGATCGTCTTAATAGCACAAATAGAGGCTAATTTCGAATTAAAAATTAAATCATGAGACGACAAAACTTGACGCTAAACAACAGGAGTTCTGAATAGTGTGACTATCTTGAAATAGGAAGCCTTATACAACAATACCCTGGAAATAAACCAGATATTTTTGTGATACAAGGAAAAAAAATTACTTCAGGTTGCCACTCCCCCATTTAGCTATGTGAGTTGTAAGGTGATAATTCCATATAACTATTCTAGCTAATTTTTCAGCAGAATACCGCATTAAAAAATGACATAACTTCAATCATGATTTTTAATGCTATTATAACAGGAATAGGAAAATTTATTTGAAAGCTATATTAATAGGTCTAAACAAAAATATTAACAATACAGATTTTATCCACTTGTTAAAAGAAACAAGAACAATTACTAAATGTAGTAACTGTTCTTGTAAATCTTAAATAATTAAGAAAGGAATACCTGTACAATATAACTGATAATACCAAAAATCGCTAAACCGATTACGAACTTAATAAAGTTCTTTTGAGCTTGTTCGTTACCTTGCATGTACTGTACAAAGATGATGAACCCCCCTACAATACCAAATACAGCTACGGCAGCGTTAAATATATCTTTAATCGCTACTTGCCAGCTCCCAATTGCACTAATTGCTGCGGTAGAACCTGTGGCATAAGTAGTTGCAGAAATCATCAACAAGGCAAAGAGACTTATTCTCTTAAGTTGTTTTTTTAAATTTTTCATTTGTATTACATTTTTTATTATAAGAACTAATTTTGTTACTATTTTTTACTTCCAGCCAATATGGTAGCCCCTCCATGCATTGTAACTCTAGGTCTTGCCTGTATACGCAAAGGTTTATAAGTTACACTACGCTCAGTAGCTTTAGTTGCCCAAATATAAGCTTCCCCAGGACTAAGATTACTCATATCATGAGGTGACAATATTTCGAGCTGAGTTATAGCCGTTTTTATATGCTCTAGCCATTTAGGACTATTAAACTTATGCAACAATACCACAGAACTTAATTCAATAATTTCCTTTGGTAAACTTGGCGGATCCTGACTTGCTATAAGCAAACTAACCCCTTTGTGACGCATCTCCCTTATAGCAGTTACTATCGTCGAGGTAAGCTTCTTATTATCCATATACTTATGTGCCTCATCGAATACTATAAACTTATTAAAACGAGTGTCTTTATATTCACTTACAGCAGAATAAATATTGAGTATGACAACAAAGAGACCCAACGCTTCATCTTTATCGATAAACTCATCCCTTAAATCGACCACAATTAATCGTCCTGGCTTAAGGTAACTCCCTATATTAACTGTATCTTTTATATATTCCTCCGCAAAATCGAGTTTTTGGAGTGCTAATGCTCTTTCGAAATCCGTAAATAATGGTGAAACCTCCACATCCTTTCGGATAGCCGAAACAGATATATTGTTGCGGTGCTTTTTTATCAAAGCTTTTAACTGACGTACATAATTTTGTTCAACCCCCATTGCTCCTGTAAGGAACATCCAATCCTGCACATTGAGCTCAGTAGGATTAAATTGTATTGGACATATTTCAATACTAGGAAACTCACGTTTCTTCTGCTCTAATTTATCTGAAGGACAAAGAATTAATACTTCATCAAGACTTTCAGGATGAGCTCCATAACGTTCATTTAATTTTGCAATTTCAGCTTCTTTAGAGTTAGGATACATCATCGCCGTAAATTCAGGCTCATAATCCATACTTTCACTGTAATGAAAAATAACTCCCGCTAAAGGATTTGCTACCTCACTAATATGACTAAATTGTTTCAATACCATCTCAGATATTGCACCAATAGTATAACTCTTTCCAGCTCCTTGCACTCCAAAAAGGCTTATAGTATTAGTTCCACTAAGGTCAATAGCCACCTTACGTAAAGCACTTGTTTCTCCTATCAACCCAAATTGAGAAGTAGATTGAGTGGCACCAACCATTAAGTCGTATTTAGGTGTAATATGCTCATTAGGTAGTGAAATAGGCAACAAACTACTGTAATCGAACATCCAATGTTCAAAATTCAAATCATCATAATCTGTTGCTATTTTATATACTAGTTTCGACTTATTACTAATATTAGGCTCGTTATTATAGAAATTGATCAGCTTTCGTTGAATTAGACTATCTTTCACCTTTCTAACACGCTCATAAAGATCTCTAGTAAAGTTACTAATATGATCTACATTAATTAGATTCATACTAATACGCAAACGCGTAATACTAGGATCATTTAATAATGCATTATCTGGAATTAGATCCAATAAATAAAGTAACTCCCCAATTTTTTCCTTTTTATAAGATTCCTTTTTAATAGCCGATAAATAACGTATCATATTAGGAAGCGGAAGTGTGTTCTTCGACAGAAATCGGGCACATTTTAAAATATCATTAACAACAACATTAGAAACATACTCTGGAATTTCCTCGAAATAATCATCTAAGATACCAAACTCTAAATCCTGGAAATTAACAACAGATATATCTTCTGGATAAAGTCTATTTTGAATCCCTGGCACAAAGAAGATCGTCGACACATCTTTTGATAAATCTTCTTTAAATTGTTTCTCTTCAGAACAAAATACAGGATCTATCCTTGATTCCACACCTTCTGAAACCATCAACACACGAGTGTTCACCTCTGTAAACATCGCATGATATTGCCTCAATATCTTGAATAAAAACTCTTTAGAGATCTGCTTTATCAATATTTTTTTAGGCTTTCCTTCGGGCAAAGAGTTATACCTTGCAAACAACTCATCTACAATGAGCTGTTCATGTGATTTATTTTCGTTTATCTCAGCCATGGTAACTACTTTCTTTGTCTATTAAAGGCATGAGGGTCACCCTGATTAATAACTAGATTTTCTATCAGAAGCCCATGAGGGTTATTAACAGATCGAATTACCTCTCGCAAAACACAGCTAGTATTAAGCGGTTGCACCTTCTGCAACTCCTGATCAGTACGCTTTACCACTACCTTTCCATAAAACCTCCCTGTATAAGGCAACCTACTATCATCTACACTAATAGAATCGATCAATATACTATGTTCCAGGTTATTAACAACCATAGTAGAGAAAAAACCATTTACCTGTAATGTTTTATAAAGATCTCGACCAGAATTACCAATAAGGGATAAAGACTCATTAATTCGAGACTCATAATCATACTGATCTACCTCAAAAAACAATTTATGAAAAATCTTTATATGATTAATGATCTCAGGTTTCCTATAATTGTTTTCTCTCAATCCAACACTCTTAACCAGCACAGCTTTACCATCTTCTGTAATAATAAAATTACTATTTAAAAACTTATCAGACATTTTATAAGTCCAAATAAGACATCCTACAGAAATACACATAGAAGAAACTAACGTAACCACTAATGCTATCTTAACGATTTTTAAAGTCTGTGGTATGTTTTTTAAAGATTTTATTTCCATTATTACTTAAATAATTAAAAGGTAATTTTATAATTTAAACAAGTGATATTTTATGGTAAGAACATACCTACAATATCTTCTACTACCGAATATATAGCTAATCCAACTACGAATTTAACAAAGTTTTTAGAAGCTTGATCACTACCCTGAACATACTGAGTCAAAATTAAAAAAGCTGCGATCATACCAAAAAAGGTAACTACACTGTCGAGCACATGCATAACATCTATATGCCATTGTTGTATCTGTGCATCGACACTTGCAAATAGATAATAAAATGACATGAAAGTCATTATAGAGAGAATACGCTTTTTAGTACCTATATTCATATATCTTATTCTTTTCTATCGTGCCTAATTAATTTATCAATAGGCTTGTTAAAACGAATGACTTTCGGATTAATATGAAAACGCAACACATCTAAAGCTTGTCCCTCCCTAGGATAAGAATTTTCGAAAGCAACATAACCACCACCTACTGTAAGAAAAAACAGAGATACATAGTAACTAGTACTCATAGAAACAATAGCTAAAAGAACTGATAATATAACAACTACAACTGAGCCTATAGGAAGTCCTGCAACGATGGGAACTTTTTCAACTTCTTTAGGTACTTTATACTTCATAATAATAAATTAAAAGACATTAAAATAAAACGTAGACCAGAGAGCATTTCTTTATATAGAGGTCGCTCAGAAGTCTCGTAAGAAAACAATTAAACTAACTCCATAAAAGAAACAATATTTCGGACGTATATCAACGTCTGCCACACCCAATCAAAAATTGTTTTTCATATAGTTATAACAAAATAATTTCTACATATACTACTAACTAAACATTTAAAAACAAGAACACCCTACGGTTCTCTTCAAAAAAAACCTCTTATCATAAAAAAGAGACCTTCGAAGGATCGGATAAAAACATTCGTCGAGCACAAAAAAATCAGAAAAACAAAATTTTCACAATTGAAAAGCACCTCTTAAAAGCTCTCAGAAATACGCTTCATTCATAAATGTACAAAATCCTACACAATTAACACCCTATTTTTAACTAAAGACTATAAAAATAAAAGATAGAGTTCTCAGAAAAGACTAAGGACACCGCAATACATTCGAACTAACCATTAAAATCGACTTCCCTAACTCCTTTGACATCTCGACGTATATCGATAGATATACGCAATTGCTCCTTAATACGCATACCATCTTTGAGCCCCGAAATACGCATTTGAGGATGTGTATAATCAGCTGTTTTTAGATAAATATGAGTAAGTCCTAACAAACGCATAAAGAAAGGCTCCTCTACAGTAAAATCCTTTATCCTATACAACTCAATTTCATTTGTTGTTTTGGAAAGAATACCTTTTCTCAATATGATCCTCTCATTGGTAATAGTATACACCCTGTTTTTAGTATCTAAATACTTCCATATGGCCATAAAAATACCCACAACAAAAGGGCTTAATAGTACACATATGAAATAAAATAAAAAATTAATCCATTGAGACGAAGCTCCCTTCCAAATTATTTTCTCTTTCATTATATCTTATAAAATATTTTGTTTTAGATCTTAAAAGATAAAAGATAAATTACGATTTCCTAATCCTTTTTACCTAAAAAATTAAATCAGCCCTTTACAGACAAATAATTACAAAACAAACACAGTACAATCCCTGACAAAAAAGACCTCTTAACAATGAAATTATAGAAAAACTTTAAATTCCAAAGCTTATTTTAAAATAGGGTATCAATAGGTTTAGGTTGTTTTATTACTGTGATACCTCGACAAGACTTTCAGTACTAGTTGTTAACATAAAAAAGAGAGGAACACCTAACAATATTTTATGTTTAAATTCGAGTTTTTATGTAGATTTACTGTAAATTCTCATTAGAATTAAGATAACTTCTAACTTAAATAACATATAACCACCATGAAAGATAAGTATTCTAATGATGCTATCATTAATTTTGTATATATTTTCATCTTACTTTTGTTTGCTGCCGATATATACATGAGCTACTATGAAACTTTAAATGACCTTGGACTAACACACCCCAGAATAAATAGAATTCTAAAAACACTGATCATTAGTGCTCCTATCATCGAGAACTCAATTGCGATGCGTTTGGTATCACTATGCTTGTTCATGTTTGCTAGTTTAGGAATCAGTTTAAAGAAGAATCCTGAAGAGGAAGAAGAACTAGGAAAATATATCTTCTTTTTAGCCGTATCAACCATTACCTTTTTTCTTTGTGCACTTTTTAAAATTAGCTTATACTTAAATGCTCCTTTATCTATAGTTGCGTTTGTTTTATTTTCTTGGAGTTTTCTTAATAGTAGGAAACATTTCAACTACTATTCCAAGAAAGATGAATTTAATGATGAAAATCTAAAATTTGGTCAGGAAGATAAATATAAAGAGAATGAATATTCTGTTAATCTAAAAACGCAGAATGGATACATTAATGTAGTAAATCCTTTTCGAGCTACTATGGTACTTGGAACTCCTGGTTCTGGTAAATCTTATTCAATCATAGAAGAATACATTCGACAACATATCAAAAAACAATTTACAATGATGGTATACGATTTTAAGTTTCCCTCATTGGCAAAAGAAACTTTTGCTTTCTACGATTATTATAAAGACAATTATAAAGTCCCACCAAGATTTACTGTAGTTTCACTAGACGATATAGAGTATTCTAACTTTATAAACCCATTAAGTCCCAACTTAATTTCAAAAACAGCAGACGCCATAGAAGCTTCTTCAACAGTTCTTTACAACCTTAACAAAGAATGGATTGAAAAGAAGGATTTCTTCGCTCAATCGGCAATTTCTTATTTTGCTTGTTGTATTTACTATCTAAAACTATTCGAAGAAGGTCGTTTCTGTACATTACCACATGCTATATCTTTAGCCTCGTGTCCCGATGAAAAAGTTTTTAAGGTATTCCAACAAGTACCTGAATTACGTTTCTTTATGACTCCTTTTGCTGACGCTTTAGAGAAAGAAGCTTACGAACAGCTATCAGGACAAACTGCATCGGCACGTATTCCACTATCACAGTTAGCAACGAAAGAACTTTTCTGGGTAATGGGTAACAATGTATACCCTGAACGTAATGCGAGTCTAGACATTAATAACCCTGAGGATCCTCAGATCATGATACTAGCAAATTCACCTGCTACTCAAACAACGAATTCTCCAGCATTAGGATTAATATCGACACAGCTCATTAAAATTGTGAACCAACAGAACAAACAACCTTGTTCTATTATTATTGATGAGTTACCTACTATGTATTTTATGGGATTAGATAACCTTATTGCAACAGCACGTTCCAATAAAGTTTCGACAACGATTGGTGCTCAGGATTTATCACAGCTAAAACGAGATTATGGTGATAAGGTAGCTGAAACGATATTTAACATCATCGGTAATGTATTTAGTGGTTCTGTAAGAAGTGATACCGCAACGAAACTTCAAGAAATTTTTGGAAAGAAGAAACAACGTCTAAAAAACGTTTCTGTAGAAACAACAACAACGTCATATACTATCAACGAAAGTATGGACTTTGCAATCCCTGTATCAACTATATCTCAATTATCTCAGGGAGAATTCGTTGGTATTGTATCTGATAACTTTGGGGAGGAGATTGAACGTAAGGTATTCAGAGGACATATTACCGTAGACAAACGTAGTGATCAGTCTAAAAAACCCATACCGAAAGTAATTGAAACCGAAAACTTAAATGATCTATTAAACGGTAACTTTAGAAGAGTTGTAGAAGAAATAGACATCATATTAGCCAATGAACTGAGTAGAATTGAAGAGGAACGTATGCGTGCTGCAGGTCAAGACCCTTTTGCACCACCACCTCCGCCACCTGCCCCTACAGATAACATAGCTGGTAGTGGTGATCTGCCCCCTATAGATGACCAACTAATAGGTGATTTACCACCTATAATGGATAATTTTGATATAGATAAAGATCTATTAGCCGACCTACCTCCTATAAAGGATAACTTTAATGTAGATGAAGAGTTACTAGCTGACCTACCTCCCATAAAGGACAACTTTAGTGTAGATGAAGAGTTACTAGCTGACCTACCTCCTATAAAGGACAACTTTAGTGTAGATGAAGAATTACTAGCTGACCTACCTCCTATAAAGGACAACTTTAATATAGATGAAGAGTTACTAGCTGACCTACCTCCTATAAAGGACAACTTTAATATAGATGAGGAGTTACTAGCTGACCTACCTCCTATAAAGGACAACTTTAATATAGATGAGGAGTTACTAGCTGACCTACCTCCTATAAAGGACAACTTTAATGCAGATGAAAGTAATTCACCTACTAAGAATAACAACTCAGATACCGGAGACGATAGACCATTAGCATAAACATAAGATGCCAAACCTTGCTGAATAAAGAATGAACATACTATTATCAACAAAAAAACTTTTGTACAGCCTATTTTTAGCACTTTCTTTTTGTTGCACTTTAAGTATAAATAAACTATCTGCTCAAAAATATAAAAATGCTGATATTAAATCGATTCCAGTATTTTTTCCTGTAGATAAAAAAGGGTTTTCAAGAATTTCATCGAAATTTGGATATCGATGGCATCCTATCAAGAAGAAGAAAATCTTTCACAAAGGTATAGATCTTGCTGCAAAAGCAGGAAGTCGTGTATATGCTTCTGCCTATGGAATCGTTTTTGAATCAAGTTACTCTAAGAGTTATGGAAATTACATCATTATACAACATAGAAATGGATATCGCACAAAATATGCTCATTTATCTAAAAGATTTGTAAACAAATACCAACGCGTACAACAAGGATCAGTAATAGGTAGTGTAGGATCTACTGGCCATTCCACAGGACCACACTTACACTTCGAATTGATAAGAGGTAACAAAAATATTGATCCTTATGCATTTTGGATGAAAGC
This sequence comes from uncultured Flavobacteriaceae bacterium, assembly GCA_964472695.1. Classification (GTDB taxonomy): domain Bacteria; phylum Bacteroidota; class Bacteroidia; order Flavobacteriales; family Flavobacteriaceae; genus Aquimarina. Next base: position 5,558 of record CAYYNF010000038.1, on the reverse strand, counting down.
AATTAACAGATAATAATAATAACCTAGGTCATATATAAAAAGCTGATATATGGTAAAAAATAAATATTAATGGATAAAAAACAACAATTAATCGTAGTACTAGTAGGTATCCTATGTGCTGGAGCACTTGTTATGTATTTCTTTTATGACGATATAGTTCCTAAACCACAAGTACCCGTTAAAGTCAGGAATAATATTCGATTTGACGTCCCTGATTTAACTAAGAAAATTCAGTCAGAAAATCAGGAAAAAACTAAGAAAGAAATGTACGATAGAAGTCCTACTTTTAACAATAAGCGTTATGACAGCGTCGCTAATAACCTTTCTTTTTTACAGAAAGTAGAGAAGCGAAATGAAGAAGAAAGAGAGATGGGTGATCTTAGTAAAAGGCGTGATAATACTAATCCCTTTTCAAAGGAGAGAGAAGAGTTGCAAGTACTAATCGATCTTCAAGAGGACTTAAAAGAAGGGGGAAATAACAATGAACTAGAGATCGTATCTTCCCCTGTTAGTTCACTACCTAAAGCTCCTGTTATACAGCGTCCTGTAAAACTAATGGAATCTGCTAAATACTTCCATGGGGCTGCTAGTGGAAATGGAAAAAATAGTCCGAATAGTGAAAGAATACTAACCCCTGCCGAGGTTGTTGATCAGACGATAGTATATGACAATACATTAGTAGCCATAAGACTCAAAGAGGATCTTGTTTTAAAACAACAGGGTCTTACCATTGAGGAAGGCACAATTTTATACGCTAAAGCAAGTGTAGGAGGAGAACGTTTAACGCTAAGTGTTTCTAGTTTCATTAAAGAAGAAAAACTATACAATATAAGTTTAAACATATATGACTTTGATGGAGAACCAGGTCTTCTTGTAAGAAACAGAGCATTCTTCTCAATACCAAGTCAGATAACTGGAGATGTATATAATGCTTCTTCACAAACATACGCACAAGCCAATACTGGATTTGGTGCAGTAGGAAGAGTTCCTTTAGGTACACTAGCCGCTACTTCTGCGGCCTCTGCAGTTTCTCAACAACTATTTACAAGACCAAGAGCACGACTACCAAGAAAATATCACTTATGGATTGACGGTCAAGGAGCGGATAACGAGGAGGAAGAAGGTTCTAGCAAAGGTTCGAAGTCTCCTAAAAGTATACTCAATAGGTTAGAAGCTGAGATTCCTCCAGGACTGATTCAACAAGCTGGATCACAATTTCTAAATAATCAATTTTCTGGCGGTGGAATGACACCCGCACAAGCCAATCAAGTTAGATAATAAAGCCTCATGAAAACAACGAACATAAAAAGCATATTCCCTATTTTTGCTGTAGAAAATGGCCTACTCATTTCCAAATACGCAGATATTAGTTTAGTTTATAAATTATCATTACCTCAAATTTATTCTCTTAGTAAAGATGATATGAACGCTATAGGTGTTCTATTTGACAAGGTAATTAGAGGTTTACCTGAAAACACCATCTTTCAAAAGCAAGATTTCTTCTTTATTGATCAATATGATCAGAAATTAAGTAATGCCAATTCGATTCTAGAAAAAAGCGATAACGCCTTCTTTTTTGAAAAACCTACTATGACACATGAGTGCTACGTAACAATCACTCTAGACTCGGGGAATAAAGCTAGTATCGCCAATAACTCTAAAAAATTGGAGAGTCATCTCGAAAATGTTGAGCGATTTATTTATGAAGTTAACTCCTGCCTAGCGTTCTTCACCAAGGATGACTATTTTGAACTAGAGAGGTTAGATACTGATGGTATCATAACACTCCTAGAAAAATACTATTCTCTTTCAAAAAATGGAGGTAATAAACTATCGGACATTTTTATAAATAAAAGCCTACGTGTTGGTGATAACCTAGGTGAAATGTATGCAATTACGTCCAATGAAGAACTACCTTTGAGCATTGAGAATGTAATTAAAAACAAGGAATACTCTACACAAAAGACCGATTTCTGGATTCCTTACATCCAAGGTTTGTGCTTGGGACTAGAATGTAACCACATTTATAATCAAGTTATCTATATTGATGAATCAAATAAGATTTTTAACGCTCTTAAAATCAAAATGAATAACTTCAACAGTTTGTCTCTATTATCAACTGAAAATGTGGTTATGAGTGATAACATTAATGATCTGGTAGAAGATGTAATCGACAACGAACTTAAATTTATCCGCCAACATTTTAATGTGATTATATGGGACGATAGTCCTCGTAAATTAACCCGAGTAAAAAACAATCTTGAAAGTGTTTTTAGAGAACGTGGTATGACACCATATCATGTAAAATTTGGACTTCAAGAGTACTTTATAGGCAGCTCTCCTGGAGCAGCTACCTTTTTACCTAATGAACAGAAATTTATAGGGATTTCCGAACAGACCTCTTGTTTAATCAACTTTGAGAGTTACTATGAGAGTTATAAAGATGGAATACTATTAACGGATCGTAAAAACGATAGTCCAATTCGTATTGACTTATGGGATGAGCCCGTAAGAAGAGGACATATTGCCAACAGAAATAGATTGATATTTGGTCCTTCAGGAACTGGTAAATCCTTTCTTGTAAATCATATAGCTTCACAATATTATGAACAAGGGCACCATATTGTGATGATTGATATTGGAAACTCTTACAAAAAATTATGCCATCTTCTTGATGGTCAATATTTTGAATACGACCTAGATAGACCACTAGAGTTCAACCCTTTCTACATATACGATAAGGAAATCGATACTGATAAAAAAGAGTTCCTGATTTCTCTAATCTTATTCCTTTGGAAAGGAAATAGTCCTTGTACGAATGAAGAGAAACAAATCATAACAATGTATGTAGATAACTATTACGCTAAGGTTTTATTGGAAAATAAGATCAAACCTTCGATGAAAACATTCTATGAATTTGTAATGGAACACCGTGTGGAATACAATGAAGAAAAGTATTTTGATAAATTAAGTTTTGACCTTTCTGTAAGGGAATTTTATGATGGAAAATATGCAGAAGTCCTTAATGCCGAAGAACCTGTTAACCTAACAGACACACGCTTCATTGTATTTGAGATGGACAATATAAAAGATCACCCTATCCTATTCCCACTAGTTACAATGTTAAGTGTAGATGTAGTGATGAATAAAATCAAAAATTTACCTGGTGCTAAAAAGTCTATCTTCATTGACGAATGTTGGAAACCAATATCTTCAGGAAATATGGCAGACTTCATTAAGTATTTGTACAAGACCGTAAGGAAACACTATGGGGAAGTAGCTATTGCCACACAAGATGTAGAAGATATCCTAGAAAGTCCTGCTGGACCTGCGATGATTAATAACACCGATACCTTAATACTGCTTTCTCACAAACGAAAAATGGCTTCAAAAGATAAATTTCAGAAAAACTTATCTTTGAGTAATAGTGATCTAGACAAACTATACTCTACCGAAAAAAGAGAAGTTTTCATAAAAATTGGTCAACACTCTAATGTGTACAAAGTAAATGTGTCTAGAGAACGTTATGCTTGTTATACTTCCAGTGCTGAAGAAAATAAATATATTTTTGACCGATATAACGAACATAAAAATATGAAGTTAGCTATAAACGAATTTGTAAATAAATAATTATCTAAAATGAAAAAATGTATAAGTATCGTATTTTTACTTAGCCTATATTTAACCAGTTATGCTCAGGATAGTGTCGAACAAATAAGAAATATCGATTCTATAGCTATATCTGATATAAAAACAACACATATTATCTTCAAAGACCCTATAGATTATTTAGATATTGGCTCACAATTCTTTATTTCTGATACTATTGGCAAAATGATTAAGGTAAAACATGTAGGTAGCGGATATACATCTAGGGAGCTAGGACAAGCAAATACCAATATGACTGTGATTACAGGTGGTGGAGACTTCTATTCTATCCCATTATATTATAAAAGGGAAATCAAAACCTCTAGCTATAAATTTGGTGTGTCAGAAAATAATTTTGACATACAGGACGGTAACTATAAAGGTCGCTCAAAACAAGATGATATGGATGACATAGAAATGGAAGCACTATACAACATGTGTAACCTTTCGTCAAAGGCAGAAAATAATATAAACCTAAAAGGGAACAGAGACCTGATATTGGCTCGTATTAAAGGAGTGTACTATCAAGGTGACTATATCGCCATGAAACTTATTGTAAAAAACTTCTCTACAATTGACCTAGATATTGATCAGTTCTTATTTCGTTTTATGAAAAGAAAACGTGTGGCAAAGAATTCTTTATACCAAGAACGCCAATTAGTCCCTCTACGCATATGCAATAAAAATCGAAAACTGAAAGGACAAGGTGGTGTCGAAGTATACAACTTTATATTCAAAAAATTCTTCGCTAATGTTGATGAGGATTTACAATTGGATATTCTAGAAGAAGGTGGTGGACGATCAACTACAATTGAAATTCCTAGGAAGAAATTAGTTAAACCTGGAGTTTTTTAAACTATTACTCACCAATCGTAGGGTTTATGCCCTTTAAATTGTTCTTTATAAAAGGAAGACTATATTAAAACATAATAAGATCTTATTATGTTTTAATATAGTTCCTCGCACAACAAAAATGTATATGATATGTATAAACTGATATCATTAGCTACCTCAGCATTCGTTTTGTATGCAATGTATATTTTTATCAATGAAATCTCAATAATTGATAATACAACAGTAATATCCAATATGGAAACACAGGACTGTGAAGACGATATCATTAGTAATGAAGAGTACATTATCATTGATGAAAAAGGTTTGAAGATGGTTAAAGAAAAAACAAGTAATCTATATAACAATTTCTATCAGCTAGCATACCCACACAGAAATACCAGATGCGATACTACACATGGCTGGTCTGATGCCGAGCGTGCTGCAATTGGTATAAAAAGTTACATTAATAGTACAAGGAACAAAATAAAGGATGGTTTATAAAGTATATATTTCTTACATACGTCTGATACTCTTTATGTCTTACATATTGAGTTCATTTTCTATGAAAGCACAAGCTGTCGTATTGGATGAGTATTATGATGCACCTACTCAAACTTATCTTATGATAGAACGTCTATCACTTAATAACTTAAACTACATAACAGGGCAAATAGGTGACGAATTTACTACTTTCTCAGTAATGTCAACAGTAGATCAGCAAATGTCAAACATTACAGACATGACAATCCCTGATGAGGATATTATCGATTTTTCCGTATATGAGGACATCTGTGACTGCTACGAAACAGAAGCCTATTATGAGAAGTGCCGAAATAAATACAACTTCCTGAAAGAATGTTACGACGATGTTTTTGCCATGATTGAACGTACACGAACACTTCATGGAATGAGCCGTGGTACTAATGACCTAATTCAAGAAAAATATGTGAGTATATGCAACCTAATAGTAAGAGGTATATATGAACTAGAAGAAGCTGAAAACGAACAATTTGCCAAAAGAAGACTAGGAATACGATTTTAACATACCCTATGAAACACCTATTATACATCTATAT
>CAYYNF010000037.1:0-14823 GCA_964472695.1 uncultured Flavobacteriaceae bacterium | reverse complement strand
TTAATTAATAAAATTACGAAAGGGAGGCTTATTCTAGAGCTTCCCTTTTTTATTTGATTTAAGAACACTTTAAAGTTTTATCTCCAAGCTCAACTACCTCTAAATTTTCAATTTTTCCATTAAGAATCTCGAAACGTAACATTGTACGTACTTTATGAAAACCATGTGTACCACACGCTCCTGGGTTCATATGCAACAAACCATTTAATTTATCAGGAATAACTTTTAAAATATGTGAATGCCCACAAATAAATAAATCAGGAGGGTTTTGTAAAAGTGTAGCTCTCGTCTTGGCATTATACTGTGGAGGATACCCACCAATATGAGTCATCCATACCGAAACTCCCTCTATACAGAAATGCTGATCTGAAGGAAAATGAGCTCTCATTTTGGCATCATCTATATTACCATACACTGCTCTTAACTTTGCTTTTTTAGATAAAGCATCGGTAACCTCAAAACTTCCGATATCACCTGCATGCCACACCTCGTCAGCTTGCTCTGCATAATGTAATATACGATCGTCTATATGACTATGAGTGTCACTAAGTAGTAGTATCTTCATATAAAGATTTAATTCTTTTAATATAAATCCAGAATAAACTGATCAATATAGGGTAAAAAGGAGTTACATGTCCTTGAACTTCGAAGATCCAAATTCCTAACGTCAAAATCAATGATAATAACAAAACAGAAAGTAATACTTTCGATAGCTGGGTACGCTTAATAAACACCAGCAATAAAGCCAATGGATTTACCCATAATATATTATAATTCAATTGTACTTCTAGATGTTCTGAAAAACCTGTTATTACCGTCAAAATAATACCTGCTCCCCCTACAATACAAAGAAAGATATTTTGTAAGATAACTGACTTCGTAAGTACCATAGCTACTAGTAATATAGCAAACATCACAAAAGGCTTAGGTAACCAAGTACTAGTATCTGAGTTGGGCATCTCTGGTAAAAGTGGTACTGGAGTAGTAGCTAATGAGGTCTCTTCTATATTTGCTTTTTGAATTTCATCAGATAAATAATCCGGAAGAAACATAAGTTCATAAGTATTAATTTGACGGTCAATAGAAGCTCCTAAAGCAAGATTAATTCCCAAATGTAACCAAGGCATATTTTCGGCATACTTATTCAAATAATATCTATACGTATGCAGCGTATCTGTTATACCGTACGCTACCCCTAAATCTTTAGCCAAAAGTATCTCTCTTATTTCAGTACTACAATTCTTTAATAAGAAGCCATAACGATAATATCGATTCTCGGGTTGGTAAGCTACACTTAGTGACCTGAGTACCTTATAGGTTTGTTCTTTTGAAAATGCTAATGGCTGTTCATAAACCTGACGACCTGCCATTTGATAAGCTTTCAGCATAGGCCTGAAAGACTGTAAACCAAGTTTATAATCGAGTGTTCCTGTTGCGAATTTGACAGGAAAATAAGGCGTATCAAAATCAAACATTCCAAAATTATAAACAATATCCTGACGGGTTGTCGAATCTTGTACTCTAATAGCAGTGTGTCCAAATACCGAATGAGGGTCATTACCTGTTGCAAAAGTTAAGAGACTAATTTTTGGTAATGACTTTGCTGATAAGCCTAGACTTACAATAACGAAAAAAAAGTGAAGTAACCTCTGCACAACTGTTAGTTTTTTAAATGATTTAGCGTGAAATCGTACCCAAATAAATAGTTATATGTTTATCTATTTCCAAGAAAATACGATGTGTACAAACATAGTATAACCCTAAAACATATAAAAATTGTAATTCAATAGATATCGTTATTACTTCTACAACTTAAATAGATAAAGTATGTTCTTTTCTCTATTTTGAATACCGATAGCCATTCTCAGTTAGTATCTTTGTAATTAAAAAACATAGTGAGGTATTTTATTGAATTATCCTATAATGGCAGATCTTTCCATGGTTGGCAAATACAACCCGATGCCATTTCAGTGCAAGAAAGTATAGAAAATGCACTATCAACATTACTACGCACTCCTACGTCTATTGTAGGAGCAGGACGTACTGATGCGGGTGTACATGCTAAATTTATGACTGCTCACTTTAATAACGACACTGATATTAACTGCGAGCAGTTGTGCTATAAACTCAATTCTTTTCTTCCCGAAAGTATCGGTATTTATAAAATTTACCCTGTACAGCCTGAAGCCCATGCACGCTTTGATGCAACAACACGTGCTTATGAGTATTGGATTTCGACCCATAAAAATCCATTTACAAATGAGGCAGCTCATTACCTGAAAGTTCCCGTAAATATTGAACTTATGAATGAAGCTGCAAAAAAATTACAAGAATACACAAACTTCAAATGTTTCAGTAAGTCAAAGACCGATGTGAAAACATACGATTGTAAAATTTTCTATGCTTTTTGGGAACAAACAGATGACCTACTAGTATTTAAAATATCCGCAAATCGTTTCCTTAGAAATATGGTACGAGCAATTGTAGGCACACTCCTAGACATAGGGACTGGGAAAAAGAAATTAGAAGATATCGATAAGATTATTAAATCAGGAAATAGATCTGAAGCGGGTAGCTCAGTACCTGCAAAAGGGCTATATTTAACAAATGTAACCTACCCTCAATCGATTCATTTAAACCATGAGTAAAAAAACATATGATTTCTCTGCATTACTAAAGATATTTCATTATGCAAAATCTTACCGATTTATACTTATACTAGTTACTATAAGTGCCATATTATCTTCTTTGTTCTCAGTAGCACGACCTTATTTTCTGCAATTTGCCATAGATAAAGGAATATTCGTGAAAGACTATGAAAAGCTCATCTATTATGGTAGTATGATGCTTATGGTACTCTTCTTTGAAGTAATTTCACAAATACTATTTGTGTATTACTCTGGATGGCTAGGTGAACATGTGATTGCAAATATACGTACACAACTTTTTGAAAAAATAGTACATTTTAGAATGCAATATTTTGACAAATCATCCGTAGGAACACTAGTTACACGCACTGTAAACGATATTCAAAAAATTTCAGAAATATTCAGTCAAGGTTTATTCATGATTATTAGTGATGTATTGAAAATGATCGTTATCACGGTATTTATGTTTAGTAAGCATTGGCAATTATCCCTTTTAGTATTCTCAATTTTTCCATTAACGATGGGAGCAACTAAATGGTTTCACAAAAAAGTAAAAGATACATTTGAGAAAGTTCGTAACGAAGTAGCAAACCTTAATACATTTGTTCAAGAACATATCTCAGGAATGAAAGTAGTTCAAAATTTTGCTAGTGAAGACATTGAGTTCAAAAAATTTAATACTATAAACCAAAGACATCGCGATGCTTGGCTAAAGACTATTTTATATTATTCTATATTTTTTCCTATTACCGAAATTCTAAACTCAATTACTTTAGGGCTACTAGTATGGTACGGAGGGCTACAAAGTGTAGAAAATTCAGGACTTAGTATAGGAATCGTAATAACATTTATTCAGCTTACTCAAATGCTATTTAAACCATTACGACAAATTGCCGATAAGTTCAATACATTACAAATGGGAATGGTCGCTGCCAAACGAGTATTTGAAGTACTCGATACCCCAAATACCCTCATAGAAAATACTTCTAAAGAATTAACAAAAGTTCAAGGAAATATTAAATTTACAGATGTCGAATTTAGCTATATAGAAGGTGAAAAAGTACTAGATAAAATATCCTTTGAAGCTAAAAAAGGTGAAACCATTGCTATTGTAGGTGCTACAGGTGCTGGTAAATCGACAATTGTTAAGCTACTAAACCGCTTCTACGATATTGACAAAGGTAAAATTGAAATTGATAACACCGATATTTACCAAGTATCTTTAAAAAACTTAAGAGAACATATTTCTGTAGTACTTCAAGACGTCTTTCTTTTTGCTGATTCAATACTCAATAATATTCGTATAAACGACACTAGTATTTCTAGAGAACAAGTCATTAAAGCCGCTAAGGAAATTGGTGTACATCAATTTATAATGAGTCTCCCCGATAACTACGATTATAATGTTAAGGAACGAGGGGCTATACTCTCATCAGGACAAAGACAGTTAATATCTTTTCTAAGGTCTTACTTAGCAAATCCTAGTATATTAGTACTCGATGAAGCCACATCGTCAATTGATAGTAATACCGAACAATTAATTCAGAAAGCTACAGAGAAAATTACTAAGAACCGTACTTCAATAATTATTGCACACCGCTTGGCTACAATTCAAAATGCTGATCGTATACTTGTAATGGAAAAAGGAAAAATAGTAGAAACAGGAAAACACGAAGAGCTAATTCAGCATAGAAATGGGTTCTACAAAAGACTATATGACGCACAATTTGGTGAATCTGGTAAGTAATCCTGAATTGTTACTAACAACTAGGTCAATACTGAGATAAGTCCTCGGTAATCTCTTTGATAAGTACTTCTCGATTATCATATCGAAAGAAATTTCCACTTTTGATATAGGATATACCACCTGTTTCTTCGCTTACAACCAGAGCTACAGAATCGGTACGTTGCGTAATACTAATAGCTGCTCTATGACGCAGTCCATAATGCATAGGAATATCAAGATCAGTAGAAACAGGTAACGTAACACGAGTTGCGGTAATAACTCCCCCTTCAATAAGCATCGCACCATCATGCAAAGGACTATTTTTGTAAAAAATGCTTTCAATAATAGGAGCATTTACCTTAGTATACATTGAATCACCAGATGAACGAATAAAGTCCAAAGGCACATTTCTTTTGATAACAATAAGTGCTCCTGTTTTGGTACTTCCTAAACTTTCACAAACCTTTACCAAAACAGGTACATTAGTAGCTGACTCATTTGCTGTATCTTTAAAGAGCTTAAACTGAGAAAGCACCCCCTGAGAAAGGCTAAAATTACTAGACCCCAACATCAAGAGAAAATTTCTGATTTCTTGTTGAAAAACAACGATCAAAGCAAACATTCCCACTCCAATAAACTGACCTAGAATAGTACTGACCATCATCATGTCAAACGCCTCTGTCAGCTGCCAAGCTCCATAAACAATAACAATCCCTATAAATATATTAATCGCAGCAGTACCACGAACTAATTTATATATGTAATACAACAAATTAGCTACCAGAAATATATCAATAATATCGAGAAAACGAAGTTTTAAAAAGTCCAAGGCAATAATTTTTCATAAAAATAAACATTATCAAGAATGTTTAGCTAAAGAAGAAATGATAAAATAAAAATTGAATCTATGAATTAGATAGTATAAGATATTTTTAAAACTTATATATTTTTTATCTTTGCACAAAAAAATGATGAACTTACCCTTTAAAAATCAACTACTTATTAGATTTGTAGGTATAAGTATTGACAGTGTTTCTACATCTAGAAGAAATCAAGAGATGAACTTCGGAGGAAATGGTGTATTCACGGATATACAAGAGGCTTATAGGTCTCAAAAAGGTATTTCAGAAGAAATACCTCTTAGACGTACACCAAAAATACTTCCTGAAAAGGTATCTAGAATTATGGGAGGTCCTTTTAGAAGTTTGAGAAGATACATTTCAGGAGTATCAGAAGAAACACACCTGAGACACGCTAATCGATTTCATGACTTAGTGAATCAGGCTGAAATAGAATATCCTGAACATCTAGTTTTAACAGGTGTGAGTATAGGTGCTGACCAATCTATTACAGGCTTTATTAATATGATATATGCAGAAGCACTTGCTCATCAAAAAGCTCTAGCAAGCGGAAAAATTGAAGCTCCACTAGATAAAGAACCATCTAATTATGATGAAAATGAGATTTCTCCATTACTAAAAGGGTTGAAGAAATTATCGATAATAGTTGATGATCCTATAGTAATAGGAGTAACTGGTGATCTTATGTCTGATAGTAAAGGGAATCGTATTCCCTTATCCGAAAAGTTAAAATTCATTAAAGAGATGGCTTCTGAATCGCTTGATATTGATTGTACTATTATTTCTTCACGAACATCTACTGTAAGAGAACCCTTCACTAGGCAGTGGGCTGAGTTAAGAGATGACCCGAATAGTGATATCAATGTTATATACGCATCATTTAACCACACCTTATTAACAGGTGAACACCGTACACGATCATTACTCTTAATTGATGAACCTTCGGAAGATTTATTGAATTATACTAGTGATGACAGTCTATCAGAAGATGATCGTATAGAACGCTTGAAAGAAATACTACTACCTTATTTAGTAGATGTAGACAAAGTAAAACAATTAGGAATAGACTCTAATTTATCAAGTGAAGAACGCAGAAAAATAGCTTTAAGAGAGTGTAATTTTAATCTAAATGAACAAGAAAAACCAGATGTTTTTAGGCATCTCGTAAACCAAAAACACTTACAATCAATTATAACTTATCACAAGTTAGGATATATAAGTGATGACTTACTAAAAGATATGGTAACGACTCTGGAAAATAGAGATCTGAAAGTAATGCATGAACACATTGATACCAAAGATAATGTTAGTGAAACAACTCATCAGGATCCTAGATACCAAGCTTTTGTACATAGGAAATCTTCTTTACAAAGCAGACGTCTAATAGCTGCAAAAAAAACAAGTGGTGATAATGAGGAGTCACTTGCTTCTACCTATACCCAAACAAGAAGACAAGCTTTTGGAAAAGCTAGATTCAGAAGAAAGAAGTAAAATATTAATTGTGTCTTTACAAGTAACCATTTTACAAAAAACTTGTAAAGACACAACCTAAATTTATTCCCCTGAAAATTGAGCAAGCTGATCATAAAGCTTAACACACTCCACTGCTTCTTTAACATCATGTACACGCAATATTTTTGCCCCCTTTTGTAATGCGACCATGTGTAAAGCTGTAGTACCATTTAAGGCTTCTTGTGGAGTAATACCTAAAGTTTTATAAATCATCGATTTCCTCGATATTCCTGTTAGGATAGGCAAATCCAAAAAATTAAAATGTTGTAAATTTTGCATCAACTCAAAATTATGAGAAGTATCCTTAGCGAAACCAAAACCTACATCTAGTATTAGATCATTAATTCCTAAACTACGAGCCTTAGCAATACGCTCCGTAAAATAATAGATGACCTCCTGAGTAACATCATCATACTTCGCTAGTGATTTCATGGTTTGTGGAGTTCCTTTCATATGCATCATAATGTAAGGTACTTGATACTTCGCTACAGTAGACATCATTTCGGCATCAAGCATTCCTCCTGAGATATCATTTATAATAGCAGCTCCTTCACGCAAACAAGCTTCTGCTACTACACTACGAAAAGTATCTATGGAAAGGATAATATCTGGAAAGTGGGTTTTAAGTAACTTCACAACAGGCACTACCCTATCTAATTCCTGTTGAATTTCAATATCAGTAGCTCCAGGGCGTGAAGAATACCCTCCGATATCAATAAAATCAGCTCCATCAGTGAGCATTCCACTTACTTTGTTTATAATATTCTCTGGATTCTTCAAACAACCTCCATCAAAAAAAGAATCTGGAGTTACATTGAGAATCCCCAACACTTTGGGACGTGTAAGGTCTATTAATTTTCCTTGACAATTTATATACATTCTTAAGTTTTTCTTTTAATTAACGAAAGTCTATGACAGTTCTATAAATTCCTATAATTTTGTGAGTAAAATTACAATTTTATGTCTAATACCTCTGAGCAATACGACGCTATTGTCGAAAAATGCAAAAGTCTTTTCGATAAAAAAATGAATGATTATGGATGTGCATGGCGTATACTTCGACTTCCTTCATTAACCGATCAAATTTATATCAAAGCACAACGTATACGAAGTCTTCAAGAAAATAGCGTTCGTAAAATTGATGAAGGAGAAGAACCTGAATTTATAGGTATTATTAACTACTGTATTATGGCGATGATTCAGTGTGAAAAAGGTATCGCTAAACAACCTGACTTGAATATTGAAGAAGTATCAGAACTTTATAATAAGCATATCAAAATAACCAAGGAACTCATGGAAGCCAAAAACCATGACTACGGAGAAGCTTGGCGAGATCTACGTGTTAGTTCATTAACCGACCTGATCATTCAAAAGCTACTACGTGTAAAACAAATTGAGGACAACAAGGGTAAGACCTTGGTAAGCGAAGGTGTAGAAGCAAATTACCAAGACATGGTTAACTATGCGATCTTCTCTTTAATTCACCTATCTTTATAATAAATAATTAACAATCATGAAAATAATTATAGGGTTCCTTAGAATATTTGTTGGGGTATTTTTTATCATTTCAGGTTTTGTAAAACTCAGTGATCCTATTGGGTTTTCTTATAAACTAAGTGAATATTTTTCACCAGATGTCCTCAATCTTGAATTTCTTCAAGAGTATGCTTTACCTATTTCCTTATTCGTTGTCATCTTTGAAGTATTTGTAGGGGTACTTCTCATTATTGGGTATCAAGTGAAATTTACACTAGTATCATTACTGGGGATGATTGTATTTTTTACATTCCTTACTTTCTACTCAGCCTACTACAACAAAGTAACAGATTGTGGTTGCTTTGGGGACGCACTTAAACTAAGTCCTTGGGAGACTTTCGGTAAAGATGTAATGTTACTAATTATGATTGGTATCATTATTTTAGGAAAACATAAATTATTTGCTTTTTTCAATAATGGTATGAATATATTTTTAAGTTTAGTAACCTTAGGTATATGCGGAGGATACGCTTACTATGTTATGAATCATTTACCCGTAATTGACTTTAGAGCTTATAAAATAGGGACTGATATTGCCGAAGCTATGAGTGTTCCTGAAGGGGCTCCAGAGGCAGTATTTGAATATCATTGGAAATTCACCGAAAATGATAAAACAAAAACTATCACTACGAATGGAATCTACCCTAAAACTACTGGAAAGTTCATTGGTGTAGAAACAGAGCAAATTTCAGAAGGCTATGAACCTCCTATTCATGATTTCTCGATTGAAAAAGGAGATAAAAATTATCTAGATGAAGTGTTAGCGAAACCCGAAGTAATTATACTAGTAATGTATAATCTTTCTAAATCAGACCTTGAAGGTATGGACGCTATAGAAGCTTTTGTTAAAAAAGCCAAAGCTAAAGGAAAAGAGATTATCGCACTTTCTGCCTCAGATGATAGAACTATCAAAAGTACAATTGATGACTATAATCTCGATATAGATTTCTTCTTCTGTGATGAAACTGCCCTAAAGACAATTATTAGATCAAATCCAGGAATTCTAAAACTTGAAAAAGGTATTATTACTGATAAGCGTCATTGGAAAGATAGCAACAAAATAAAACCCTAAAAAACAAATACTTACACACAAAACACATTTCACCTCATAAAACAGAAATACAAATTACATAGGGTTAGGTAATGCTTTTCTATGTATTTTTGTAAATGAATTTATATAAAACGAGCATCCAATGAGAAAAATGATTGTAGGAGGTAACTGGAAAATGAATAAAAATATCCAAGAAACTCAGAACTTACTAGATGATTTAAAAGCACAAAAACAAACTTCAGACGCTAGGGTAATGATATTCCCTTCTTTTGTAAGTCTATCTTTAGCTCAAAGTAGTTTAGAAAATACAGCAATAGAAGTAGGTGCACAAAATATGAGTGCTTATGATAGTGGTGCAAAAACAGGAGATATTTCTGCTGATATGATTACAAGTACAGGATCGAACATTGTATTACTTGGACATAGTGAAAGAAGAGAATTTTTTGGCGAGACTGAGGAAATCATCGCTGGAAAAGTAGCAAAAGCTATTGAAAAAAATATTGAAGTAGTATACTGTTGTGGTGAAAAATTAGAAGAAAGAGAAACCGAAAAGCACTTCGAAATTATCGAATCACAAGTAAAGACTTCTTTATTCGGACTTAGCAAAGAAGATATCAAAAAGGTAGTAATCGCCTACGAACCTGTATGGGCTATTGGAACAGGAAAAACTGCTTCTGCTGAACAAGCTCAGGAGATTCACGCATTTATTAGAGGAATAATTGCTAATGCCTACGATCAAGAAACTGCTGATGCTATCTCTATCATTTATGGAGGAAGCGTAAAACCAAATAACGCTAACGAAATATTTGCTATGTCAGATGTAGATGGTGGACTTATTGGAGGTGCTTCATTAAAAGCTGAGGACTTCTTTAGTATCATAAACGCTTTTTAAATGACTCCAATATATATAGGTTACGACTTTGAAGTGAATCCAATTATTCCTGGTGTGGAGATTATGATCGCCGAACTGGGAGCTCGTGGGTTTGAAAGTTTTGTTGAAAATGAAAAAGGACTTAGTGCTTACATTCAAAAAAACGAGTGGCATGAAAATATTCTAGATGATATTTTTATTTTAGATTCTGAAGACTTTGAAATATCTTATACTTCTTCTGAAATAGAACAGGTAAACTGGAATATTGAATGGGAAAAAAATTTCCCTCCCATTGTAGTTGATGATACTTGCTCTGTGGTAGCTCCGTTCCATGATAAAATAGATACTGAATATCAAATTATCATTGAACCCAAAATGTCTTTTGGAACAGGACATCATGCTACAACACACATGATGATTCAACACCTACTTAAACTAGATTTAAAAGGGAAAAAGACACTCGATATGGGTTGTGGTACTGGTGTATTGGCCATACTTGCCGAAATGCGAGGTGCTACTCCTATCGATGCTATAGATATTGATAATTGGTGCTACATCAACTCAAAAGAAAACATAGAACGCAACAACTGCAATGCTATTACCGTCTTTGAAGGAGACAGTAGTTTATTAATTGATCGTAGTTACGATCTAATCATTGCTAATATCAATCGTAATATTCTCATTAATGATACGCCAACCTATGCAGACTGCCTACGTAGCAATGGAGAATTATTATTAAGTGGATTTTACCTAGAAGATTTAGAAATAATTAAAGAAGCTTGTATTAGTAAAGGCTTAATCTATAAGTCACACCTAATAAAAGATAACTGGGTAGCAGCCTACTTTGTTAAATAAATTTTATACTATTTTTATGTTTTATTCAAATTACCAAACAGATGTTTTAGAAGAAGTTACTACAAAGGAAGCATTAGCTGAGGAGAAACAGCTAGTACTATATAATGACGACGTCAATACCTTTGACCATGTAATCGAAACGCTAATTACAGTATGCGAACATAATGCTCTACAAGCAGAACAGTGTGCCATGATCGTACATTATAATGGAAAATGTACTGTTAAAACAGCTGCGTTAAAAAAAATAAAACCTATGTGTAGTGCTTTATTAGACGCTGGACTGAGTGCTGAAATTCAGTAAACACTAAACTTATTAAGAAATTAGTACAACTAAAAATCGATCTTAAACTTCGTAGAGTCTAAGGTCGATTTTTAAATTTTTGAACATTTTTAGATCTAGAAGTAGATTGATCTGTAGAATGTGCTTTACGCTCTCGTGAAACGATCTGTGGTGTATTAAGGCTTCTCAATTCTTTACTACCTCCCTTATACAATTGTGCTCTTGCATCTTTAAACAGGCTATCTAGTGTGGCATCAACATTTATATTTGTAGTAGCTCTAAACAAACGAACACTCCACTTTTTTACCCTCCCCTGCTTAGCTAATAAACTTTTATAAGCATTTTTGTATGTATTACGCTCTTCTATCGATAGGTCATTGCGTTTTAAAAAGGCTTTAACAGTCAGCTTAAAATCGGCATAAGAAATTTGCTTATTATTGAAAGTAGCTACTAAACTATCGTAAACCTGTTTATTTACCAAAGTATCATCTAACTTCTCTGATGATTTTTTAGTCCCTTGCAAGAACTTAAGCAAGGCATTTTTAGAAGGGTTTGCAACATTTCCGAAAATACGCTGATACGCAGATGTACCGATACGATTTTCTACATCTATCGTTTTAAGTTCATTACCAAAAAACCTTAAAGCCTTTGCTGCTTCAAAAGCGAAAGCCTCACTATCAACAGGGTATTTTTCTTTTAGTTGAGCTATAGCAGTATCCAAAGGCTTTAAAGTTCCTATTTCAGCGGGAAGTATAACATCTAATAAATCATGATGTTGAGGCTGTGTTAAGTCTCTAACTTTTTCATAGAATTTTACCAAACCTATCTCATCACGTCTTAAAAGTCCTAAGTTTCTCGAAAATTCAAGCTTGTTTTCAGGAGTATTAAAAATCTTACTTTTTGTATTATACATTTCCTCTGTGTAGGCTAATAAGGCTTCGGAACTAGGTAACTCATCTTTAAAAATATGCTCACAAGCAATCCATCCTCCTACATCTTGTAACGATTCATTGGGCAATAAATTTCTAAAAGGAAGTAAAGCTTCTGCTACCTTAGTTGCATAAGCCTTACTATCAATAGGCAACACCTCAGCAAGCTCTGAAAGCTCTTTGCGTAAACTATTCATATTTGCTTTAATAATACTTTTCCTATCATTTTTAGCATGTGCTATAAGTAATCTCACATAAGCCTCTCTTTGTTTACAGAGTATCTCTTTTTGAGACATAAGTCCTTGTCCTGAGATATTTGTAGACAACACACTAAATTCATAATGACTTAACTGTTCATGTAGTTGAGCTTCATAAGCTGTATCTGACAACTGACCTAGAGCGCATTTTCGTGATAAATTTTTGGTATCAACCTTTAATTTGTCAATATAGCTATTTGTATAAAGTCTTGGCTCGTTTGATACTAAAGATGTTAAAGCTCCCTTAGAAGGTGAATTTCCTAGAAATATAAAGTCCATCGCATTACCTCCCACTATATCAGTTAATCTTTTACACGTATTCTCTTCCTTGAAATCTTCTTGAAATACGGTTAATAAGCGGGCAACTTTATAATAATACATACGATTATTTTCCTCTCCCAAATCTGTTCTTAACTCACTTATCTTTTCTTGAAATAACTTTATAGCTCTCTCCTTATCTTCTTTATAAACTTCAGAAAGTTGCTCTATATAGACAGGAACATGTGCTTCATATATTGCCTCCCAATGTAATAAAGCAGCTTGTTTCTTATTATCTTGTACTATTTTATTAAATACCGTATTGCGGATCTCAGCTCTAAGCTCTTCATGATGTATATTACGCCTTGTTAAGGAAATATCAATTTCATGAAATAATGCTTCGGAGAAACTATTATTAACCAAACCTTTATATTGATCAACAATTAACTTACCCTCTAATAACTCTGAAAACACCTCATTTATAAGAACTTTGTTCAGATCTCTTTCTAATATCGATAAAGGGTGCTCTATATTCTTTAATAAAGCCTTGCTCCCTTCAACTTCATTCTGAAAAGTGTCTTTAAAGTATTCGTAAGTTTGTAAACTATACACCCCTTTCAGATACTGACTATATAAATGACTAAAGAGAGTATCAACCTCTTTCTGTGTATATTCTTTTTTAGGAAACAAGCGTTTTTTCCCAAGTTTTTTTGCTCGATTCCTTAAAGCCTTTTGTTTATATTTTTGAATAAAATCGGTGTTAATGATCCCGATCCTTGGTGCATACTCTTCTATGATACTACTAAGTCGTTCTGAATGGAGCTTCCCTTCTGCAAACTGCTTAAAAAAAGGCATACATAACTCATCCAACTCTTGAATAGCTTTTAAATTTTCCTGCTTGATTTTTGACCTTATATTTTGAGAACTTAATGTAAATCTATTAGCTAGCAAAAAGAGCTTATTACAATATGGATTACGATAAACACTAATAGTTCTCCCTTGAGTATCAATGGCTTTTAAATCCACTCCATAATCACTTGTACCATCACGAAAAGTTCTTAGGATGGGACGTTGATCTTTACTAGCAATAACGACATTTACATCAATATCTCTAAAATCTATAAAAGAACTAAAATGTTCTTTTACTTGTGCAATAGTACCATCAACATGATACACTCCAATCCCCTTTCCTTTTCCTATACTAACATACTCGGCAATAGCTTCTGCTTTCTGCCGATCTACTTCACAAGACATCATCAATAAAGCCCCCTGACTTCCTTTCACACGAGGCATTTCTTTTAATACTCCCCTCTTTCCATGCTGTGTATGAATATGTATATCCTCCTCCTTTTGAAGTGTTATAACCTCCAATTCATTTTAGCTCCTTTGTATAGAATCAAATTTACCTTTCTCATAAGCTTCAAAACGTGACTTATCAAGTGCAGCATCAACTTCATGCATAGTAAGTTTTCCTTTTGGAATATTTGAAAATAATTGAAAAGGAATTAAGGGCATAAGATATAATTACATTTTCATGAAAAATACCCTATTTTGGCTTTATAAAAAACAAAATACTATTGCAACATCTATGTTTTCAACTAACTACAATAAGTTTTTAGTAGATGATTATTTTCTACCTGTAATATGTTTGAATAAGAATGGATAAATCATCTACTTTCTTCTCAATTTTGAAAGTTTTATTTACACACTAGCTGAATTCAGCACAAAAAAAAACGCTCTATTTCTTGAAATAGAGCGTTTTTATATATTTTAAAACTTTATACTAAGCTTCGAAAGGTACAATAGAAACGTATGATTTGTTATCTTTTTTCTTTGTAAATTTCACAACTCCGTCCACTTTAGCGTGTAATGTATGATCTTTACCTGCATACACATTTTCACCTGGTTTATGAGCTGTTCCTCTCTGTCTTACGATGATGTTACCAGCGATAGCTGCTTGTCCACCAAAAATTTTAACTCCTAAGCGTTTCGATTCTGATTCACGACCATTCTTCGAACTACCAACTCCTTTTTTATGAG
>CAYYNF010000036.1:0-14868 GCA_964472695.1 uncultured Flavobacteriaceae bacterium | reverse complement strand
GCACTAATTTGTGAATTAGCTACAGGAGCATTTTTTATCTCGATAATCTTAAATTTTCCTTTTACTCCTTTCTTTTCAGTAAACTTATAACCTGTCCAGTATATTTCGGATTTTTGAGCATTAACTTGATAGGTTTCTTGTGTTTTTTCGATTGAAGTTTTGGTCTTCATCTCGTTTTTAACTTCTTTCTTGCAACTAACTCCTAAAAGTGCTATTGAAAAAAGTGTTATTACTGTGCTTTTCATAGATATGTATATTATATTTTGCAAACAAAATAATTCAAAATAAAGAAATTCACCAACATTTTTAAATCTTTAAAGAAAAATAAATAAGTGTAGTGTCAAATTTTAGGGGTATAATTTGGGTTTTTAGTGGGGTAAGGTAAGTGGGAACTCTAGTTTTGTTGTTAATCATGTGTGCGTTACAAGTTTTATAGCTTCTTTATTAGATAATATCTAGTATCAATAAAGCTCTTTAATTGAGGTAGGAAGAAGGGGTAAAGTGTAATTGTAGTTAAGATGTATAATTAAACTTAATCATCCTTCTCTTGTTTTTTGATTGAAATTGCAAATCTAATTAGCTGTTAACTTGATTTTGTGTAAGTAGTTAATCTGTAAAATGGTTAGATATTAGTTTATTTTTTTGAATTAATTACTTGTTCTTTTTTGTTCAGCGATCTCTTTGTGGTATTTCTTACATTTACACCTATGTAATTAAAATAGTGTAAATTATGCCAGTATTAGAAGAGGGAGATCTTCAGGGGAAAATCGATCAAGAAATTGTAAATAGTGTTGTGAAAGGTGTATTCCATAAAATCTCTTCATTTCCTCTGACTAAAGATGAGGTGAGAGAATGTGTGGGTAATTCTCTGAAAGCATATGAGAGTAAGGATGAGGTTTTGCGTTTTTCAATTTTACAAGGTTTGTATACAGGGCTTTGTGAAAATTACCCCGATTCTCCTACTGCCATGGTGCAGCAAAGTATGAAAGCGGCTATTTTGGATGTGGTAGATAGGCTAGAGCCGTTTATTGGATCTGAAAGGTTTGCAGAGATTTCTAAGATGTTGGTTTTGGTTGAGTCAGACTTTTCGAATGATAATCGAGCGTATACTTCTTTTCAAAATAGGAGAGGAAATAGTTCTTCTATTTACTTTGGTAGGGTAACTATGGAGGATTATTTAAACGCTCAGAATAATTTAGGGGCTTTCACAACTCCTGTAGCATTACCTAACCCAGGAGTTGGTGTTGTGGGGAGAATTGGTAATCAACAATTAGAAGGAGATAGTGGAGTGAAACAGAGAAAACCTTCTTTCTCTTAAGTCAGCTTTATTCTGGTTTTTGTATTATGTTATATGTGATCGAATGGCCTTTAGTTCTTATAAATTTATGGTAGTAGTTTGTTTGTCAGTTAGTATATTTTGATTTCTTTAATGTTATTTTTTAGGGGAATCTTTATTTTTACAGCTTAGTTGTTATAAAATACTTTAGATGATAAGAATAACGGATAAGACGTTAAAGGATTTGGAGTTTCAGACAGTGTTACAGCAGTTGTCGGAGTTGTGTATTACAGAGAAAGGAGGTCAGGATAGCTTATCGATTACGCCTATTTCTGATCAAGAAAAGTTGCTTCACGAGCTCTATAAAGTAAATGAATATAAGTCGTCGTATTTACAGGATACTCGTATTCCTAATCATGGATATGATACTGTAGATAAAGAGTTGAAGTTGTTAGCTATAGAGAATACTTTTTTGGAGGCTTCGGGCTTACAAAAAGTAGTAAGTCTTAACGGGACATTAAATATACATCTCAAGTTTTTCGAGAAACGGAAAGAACTTTACCCGGAGTTAGCTTTGTTTGCCTCGAAATTTACTTATACTAATGATATTATTCAGTTAATAGAGTTAATTATAGATCGTTTTGGCGAGGTCAAGAGTAATGCATCACAGGTACTGAGTAATATTCGAAAACAGTTAGCTTTTGTAAATTCTCAGCTTAATGGAAGTTTTGGTAGGGATTTAAGTAAGTATGCTACTTCAGGTTATCTTGATGAAATCAGGGAAACGGTAATTGATAACCGACGTGTATTGGCGGTAAAAGCAATGTATCGACGAAAGGTGAAAGGTGCAGTGATGGGGAGTTCTAAAACAGGGAGTATTGTTTATATAGAGCCAGAAACGACTCGCAAGTATAATAATGAATTGAGTAATCTGTTGTATGAAGAACGTGAAGAAGTGGTTCGTATTCTTAAGAAACTGACCGATGATTTACGCCCTTATGCTGAAATAATCAATTCATTTCAGTTTTTTTTGAGTGCTATTGATGTTATTGCAGCTAAGGTGAAGTATGCTGATAAGATGAATGCATTGCTACCAAAAATTGTTGAAGAGCGTGAGTTGTTTCTAAAAGATGCTTATCATCCTTTGTTGTACTTAAATAATGTTTCTAAAGGAGAGGATACTTATCCGCAAACTATAAAGTTAGATAATGATCATCGTATAATTGTTATTTCAGGTCCTAATGCAGGAGGGAAGAGTATTACTTTAAAAACGGTAGGAATTTTACAGGTGATGTTGCAAAGTGCTATGTTGGTACCTGTGCATGAGTATTCTCGTATGTGTTTGTTTAATAGTGTTTTGACCGATATAGGGGATAATCAGTCTATAGAGAATCATTTGAGTACCTATAGTTATCGTCTTAAGAACATGAATTATTTTTTAAAGAAGTGTAATAATCGTACGTTATTTTTAATCGATGAATTTGGTACTGGTTCGGATCCAGAGTTAGGAGGAGCTTTAGCAGAGGCGTTTTTAGAGGTTTTTTATGAGCGTGAAGCATTCGGAATTATAACAACACATTATGCGAATTTAAAAATGTTGGCTAATGAGTTGCCAGCAATTACTAATGCAAATATGTTGTTTGATTCTCGTAGCTTACGTCCTTTGTTTAAGTTGCATTTAGGAGAGGCAGGAAGTTCTTTTACTTTTGAAGTAGCTCAAAAAAATGGTATTCCTTATAGCTTAATAAATAAGGCTAAGAAGAAAGTAGAAAAAGGAAAAATAAGATTTGATAAAAGTATCGCAAATTTACAAAAAGAACGTTCTAAGCTTCAAAAAACTCGAGATAATCTTATAGATCAGACAATGAAGGCAGCTTCTGAGACGAAAAAGCTAGAGTCTACCAATGAGCGTATAACGAAAAAGCTTGAAAGTTTTCAGGAGCTTTATGATAGTAACCAACGTTTGATTTATTTAGGGGGTAAATTGAATACACTTAGCGAAACTTATTATAAAGATAGAAAGAAGAAACCTGTTATTGATGAGTTTATTAAAATTCTTGAAATTGAGAATTCTAAGATCAAGAAGAAAACAGCTAAGCAACGTCGAGTAGAAAAAGAACGTAAAGAGAAAATAGCCAAGGAAGCTGAAGAGAAGGTTGCAAAGATTCGTAAGAAAAAGTCTGAGGAGAAGAAAAAACAAAAAATAGAGGAAGAAAAACAAAAAGTGCTCCCAAAGGTAGGAGATCGTGTACGTATGACTGATGGTAAGTCTGTGGGTAGGGTAGAGAGTATTGAGAAAGGAAAAGTGATGATTAACTACGGGCTTTTTACGACTAGTGCTGATGTTGAGATGGTTGAGGTGATTCCAAAAGGGTTTAGAGTGCGTGGTTCATAACTTATTTCAATATTGAAGGTTGTTTTGAGAAAGAAAAATAATGAATTTTACTTGAAAATATATGAACCATTGTTTCTAATAATGCTATATTGTAATAATAAATTAAATAAAAACTTATATTTTTGCTTAGCTTAAATTATAATCAGAAACATGGCGACTTACAAGAAAAGAGGTTATAAAACCAAACCAAAACAAGTAGAAGAAGTAATAAATGATGAGGAGCTTTCTTATCAAGAAGGGGAATCTACAACGGAAGAAGTCTTTAATACATTAGATGATACCGCGAATAAAACTGAGGAATGGGTAGCAGAAAACCAAAAGTATATTTTTGGTTCGGTAGGAGCTATTGCATTGGTGGTGCTTTTATATTTAGGGTATCAAAACTTAGTTGTATTTCCTAAGGAAGAAAAAGCAGCAAGTGAACTTTTTGTAGCACAACAAACCTATAAAGATGCTTTGGAAGCGAACTCTATAGATAAACAAGCACTTTACAATAAAGCTTTATCGGGGGTAGATGGTGAAAGTTTAGGTTTTTTAGATGTTATTGCTGATTACTCAGGAACTGATGCTGCAAACGTAGCTAATTATTATGCTGGATTTGCTTATTTATCATTAGAAAAGTATGATGAAGCTATAAAATACTTGGATACCTTTTCTTCTGATGATTATGTGTTAAATGCATTGGCTAAAGGTGGAATTGGAGATGCTTTTGCTCAATTAGATCAAGGGGAACAGGCACTAGATTATTATAAAAAAGCTCTAGCAGAGAAACCAAATTCATTCACAACTCCTAAATTTTTATTGAAATCTGCTAAAATAGCTTTAGAGTTAGGGAAGGTTGATGTAGCAATTAATAGTTTGGAAAAAATAAATAAAGAATATTCTGAAACTACTGAAGCAGATGAAGTAGAAGGATTATTGGCAAAGGCAAAAGCGAGTAAATAATTTTATGGCAACACAAAACACAAATTTATCTCATTACGATAAAAACAAAATGCCCGATGCAAAACACTTCAGAGTAGGTGTTGTTGTTTCGGAATGGAATGAGAATATTACTGAAGGTTTATTTCAAGGAGCGTTTGATACATTTATAGATTGTGGAATTGCTAAGGAGAATATTGTTAGGTGGAATGTTCCAGGAAGTTTTGAGTTGATTTATGGGTGTAAAAAAATGCAACAGAGTTATGATATGCTGGATGTCGTTGTTGCTATAGGGTCTGTAATTCAAGGAGAAACTAAACATTTTGATTTTGTGTGTGAAGGGGTTACTCAGGGTATTA
The DNA here is from genome assembly GCA_964472695.1 of uncultured Flavobacteriaceae bacterium. Classification (GTDB taxonomy): domain Bacteria; phylum Bacteroidota; class Bacteroidia; order Flavobacteriales; family Flavobacteriaceae; genus Aquimarina. Next base: position 9,917 of record CAYYNF010000036.1, on the reverse strand, counting down.
AAGATCTTAATATTCAAAGTGATATTCCTGTTATCTTTTGTGTGTTGACAGATAACACAATGCAGCAGTCAATTGATAGGTCAGGAGGTATTCATGGGAATAAAGGTGTTGAGGCGGCTGTTGCAGCAATTAAAATGGCACAGCTCCGAAAGGAAGCAAAATTCTAAAAGTGTAATTCATTGATGCCTTGTTGTGAGGTGTTAATTACGATAAAAAAAAGCTACTATTACTAGTAGCTTTTTTTTATTTTTGATCCAGTTAAGTTTAAAGTATTATGGGATTTTTAGGAAAGCGAAAAAATAAAAAGTTTAGTTATACTCCAAGGTATCTAAAACCAGAGCAAGCGAAAAGTCCTTATGAAATTTCTCAAAAATTTGATGACTATCGTACGACCTTAGAAACACCTTCTACTTTGAAAGGAAAATTTACTTCTGCATGGGGTGAGTACCGTGAAAACCCTAGTAACCCAGCTAATAGACGGGTTCTTTACATTGGCGGAGTTCTTGTGGTTTTCTTTTTAATGTTTATGGAATTCGATTTATCGATGTTCTTTTAATGTAACAATACCTATGGCAGATATTATACAATTATTACCCGATCATGTAGCAAACCAAATTGCAGCAGGTGAAGTGGTGCAGCGTCCAGCTTCAGTAGTTAAGGAATTACTTGAAAATGCAATAGACGCAGGGGCAACACGTATTACGTTAATTATAAAAGAGGCAGGGAAAACACTGATTCAGGTTGTAGATAACGGAAAAGGAATGACTCCTACTGATGCTCGTTTATCCTTTGAGAGACATGCTACTTCTAAAATTACATCGGCAAATGATCTTTTTAATTTGTCGACAAAAGGTTTCCGAGGAGAAGCATTAGCTTCAATTGCAGCGATTGCCCACGTGGAGTTAAAGACGAAGCAGGATGAGGTAGAGCTAGGAACTCATATAAAAATAAACGGTAGTGAGGTAGTTTTACAAGAAACCTGTACTACTCCAAAAGGAACTGCTATTTGGGTTAAGAATCTGTTCTTTAATGTGCCTGCACGACGTAAATTTTTGAAATCTAATTCAGTTGAGCAGCGTCGTATTATTGATGAGTTTCAGCGTGTGGCTATGGTTCATTATGATGTTCATTTTGAAATGTTCTCTGATGGAACAGAAATTTTTAGTCTACCTAAGGCGAATCTTAAACAGCGTATTGTACATATTTTTGGAAATAAGTTTAAAGAAAAGCTGGTGCCTTTAAGTGAAGATACTGAGATCTTAAAAGTTTCAGGTTATGTGGTAAAGCCAGAATATGCTAAGCGAACTAGGGGAGAGCAGTTTTTCTTCGTAAATAATCGGTTTGTGAAAAGTACTTACTTTCATCATGCGGTGGTTAATGCTTTTGAGGGGTTGCTTAAGGATAAAACGTATCCGAGTTATTTTATTTATTTAGAGGTGGATCCTAGCTGTGTTGATGTTAATATTCATCCAACAAAAACAGAAGTGAAGTTTGATAATGAGCAGGCTTTATATGCTATTTTAAGATCAACAGTTAAGCATAGTTTGGGGCAGTTCAATATAACTCCCGTAATCGATTTTGATCGAGATACCAGTATTGACTTGCCTTATCAGGAAACCAAAAAAGATTTTGTGATTCCTAAAATTGAGGTTGATAGTAACTTTAACCCTTTTAAGATTGATGAAATTCCTAAGCAACCACCAATTCCTAAATCTAAAGATAATACGCCTAAAAAGTCATTTTCAAGTTTTAAACCTGAAAAGAAAAACAGTAGTTGGAGTGCTTTGTATGCAGGTTTAGAGGAGCGTGTTAATACGGCTAAAAATATAGATTCTTCTTCTACTGTGTCAAAGGAGGCTGCTCTTGAATCTAAGTTTTTATCTAGTGCGATTAATAGTCGTGTTGATTCAATGAAAAGCACCGAAAGCACGGATTTTCAGGTAGAATCAAGTTTTGAAGTTGACGCTACTGATTTGAGTATTTTTACTGATGAAGAGCTTGATCAGGCGCAGACACATGCTTTATTTCAGTTAAATAAAAAGTATATTGTTACTTCTAAAAAAAATGGATTGGTAGTAATTCATCAAAGTCGAGCTCACCAACGAGTGCTTTATGAGTTGTTTACTAAGCAGGTTAGTTTATCTAATTCTGTTAGTCAGCAATTACTTTTTCCTATTCGGTTGGAGTTTACTCCTGCTGAAATGTCTTTATTGAAATCTCTGGAAAAACATCTAGTTCATACGGGTTTTGGGTTTGAGAAGTTTGGTAAAGATTTTGTTGCTATTTCGGGTATTCCAACTATGGTAACGGAGAGTGAGGTTTCTAATATCTTAGAAAAGCTTATTCTTGATCTCCAGGATGATGTGCCTACTACAGAGTTTTCTCAGGTGGATTCACTTACGCGTTCTCTGTCTAAGAGTAGTGCTATTCGTTCGGGAGTGGTTATGGAGACTAAGGAGATGAATCATTTAGTTAATAGGTTATTTGCCTGTGAAAGTCCACAAATATCTCCGGATGGAAAGAAAGTATTTGTAACTTTGGGTGTGGATGTTTTAAATAATAAATTCTAGAATGGGAAGATTGACTGAAACTGTAAAAACGTTATTAATTATTAATGTGTTGTTTTTTGCAGCAAATTATTTTTTATCACCAGGTGTGACAGAAGGTTTGTTTGGTTTGTGGTTTGTAGAACATGAGAATTTTCATGTATGGCAACTATTTACACATTTATTTGTGCATAAGGTGTTCTTGGGTTTGTTTTTTTCAATGTTTGCTTTGTATTTATTTGGGGCAAATATAGAGTATAGTTTAGGGCGTAATAGGTTTTTGTTTTTGTACTTTTCAGCAGGTATAGGGGCTGCATTGCTGCAAATGCTTGTGTTCTATTATGATTTCTATCCAGCTTATAGTAAATATATGGCATTGGGTATGAGTATAGAAGAGATTATTGATTTTATTAACAATGCCTTGAGTACGGGAAGCTTTAAAGTTTATGAGGGTGTTCCTTCTATGGAAACTAATGATATGGTAAGAACATATCAGTCTTTGATATTGGGGGCTTCGGGAGGAATTTCGGGTTTATTTGTAGCTTTTGCAACTTTGTATCCTAATATGCCTTTATATTTTTTCTTTATTCCTGTGCCTATAAAAGCTAAATATTTAGTCGGGGGATATTTCTTGTTAGATGCTTTAGCAGCGATTCGTGGAAGGGGACTTTTGGGAGGTTCAAGTATGGAAAGTTGGGCTGGTATAGGGAGTGCTGTCGTGGCTTATCTTTGTGTATGGTATTGGAAAAAGAATTCGTTTAATAATAAGCGTATTAATTAATGGAAATTTTTCAAAAGATAAAAGTATACTATAATAATGCTTCTGTGATAGTGAAGATTATTATGATTAATGCATTTGTATTTATTGTGTCAAATGTATTGAGTACATTGGGCTTTTTAGGGCAAGTATCGTTTGATCTAGAGGAGTATTTTTATTTTCCTGCAGATATCAATTTATATTATCTTAGGTTCTGGAGTATTTTTACATACATCTTTTTTCATAGAGATCTATTTCATCTTTTGTTTAATATGATGTGGTTGTATTTTTTTGGGAATATATTTCTTAATATTCATACTACTAAGCGTTTCGTCAATCTCTATGTGTTAGGGGCTATCTTTGGAGCTTTACTTTATATGTTCGCTTATACTGTTTTGCCTGTTTTTGTGGCTAGTTCTAGTGCTCTTAGGGGGGCTTCGGCGGCAGTTAGTGCTGTTATGGTAGCTGCTACATTACAGGTGCCTAATAAGCTTGTAAGGTTTATGTTTATACCCGTTAATTTAAAGCTTTGGTGGATTACTTTGGGGTTCTTAATAATGGATTTTGTTCGAATTCAAAGTGGGAATTCTGGAGGGCATATAGCACATTTAGGAGGGGCGTTAATAGGGTATGTTTATATGGTGCAATTGCAAAAAGGTAATGATATAGGTTTGCCTATTGAAAAGTTTATCGATTGGTGTGTAACATTGTTTCGTGGGGCAGAAAAAAAGAATACCTTTAGAAAAGTGTATCGTAATAAAAGTAAGAAGGCGACAAAGAAAAAATCTAAAGATACTATTCATTCGAAGTCAGAGCATCAGAAAACAGTAGACGCGATTTTAGAGAAAATTAGTAAAAATGGTTATGAAAGCCTCTCTAAAAAAGAGAAAGAAATGCTCTTTAAGTCGGGTAATAAGTTATGATAAGATTGCTTTTTGTTTTCAATCAAGTACTCACCTTTGTTTATGTGCTATTATTTGGATTGAGTTATTTGGCACCGTCTACTATTCCTCGTTTAGCATCGGTAACATTGTTTACTCCTGTTGTAATTGTTCTGCATGTTGGTTTTGTTTGCTTTTGGCTGGTGGTTAGGCAAAAGTACTTGTGGTATTCATTATTTACTTTGTTGTTGCTCTCAGGATTTACTAGGTCATTCTGGAATATCAGTTTCGGGGGTAGTCAGTTGGAATTATCTTCTGATCAGATTATTCGTATTATGACTTATAATGTGAAAAGTTTTTCAAGTGCTTCTTCAAAACGGGGTTCTTTCTTGGATGATTTTAAAAAGTGGAAACCTTTGGAAGATGTAAATATTCTTTTTTTGCAAGAGGCTAGTACGCGCAGTTTTAAAGGGTATCCTAGGAAAAAGCTAAAGTTCAACCGTCTTCAAAAGAATTCGGTAATGCCTATAGGTTCTTCTTTTTCTTTGCGAGACTATAAAGTACTTATTCATGATTCTTTAAGGTTGAGGCACAATGCTGTAGTAGCAGATTATAATTATAATGGGCGTATTATACGATGCATCAATTTACACGCACCTTCATTTCGGTTTAAAAAAGATCAAAAAGTAACTAAAAATAATTATCAAAAATATATTCATAGACTTAATGTTAACTTTGTGTATCAGGAGCAGTTTGTGGATCGTGTTACTAAAGCTATAAAAGAGTCTCCTTATCCGATTATTTTAGCGGGAGATTTTAATAATAATGCGTTTTCTTACCTTTATCGTAGTATTCGTGAAGCAGGATTATTGCAAGATGCATTTTTGGAAAAAGGGGAAGGATTTGGGGAAACCTTTAATTTCGATTATTTTCCGACCCGTATTGATTTTGTAATGGTTTCACAGGATTTTGAGGTGTTGTCTTATGTGGCTTACCCTAAAAAAGAATGGTCAGATCATTATCCTATTGTTGTTGATCTAGTTTTGAAAGATTGATGTTTTTTTATCTCTGTCCAAGCCTCTATATTTAAAAAATATATTCTGCTCGCATTACACTTCATAGATGTGTTCTGTAAAATGTTTTAGTTGTTATTTAGTTAATATTTTGATGGTAATTGTTTTTTTTGGTATTAGTTTTAAGGTTGTTTTATTGTTTGTAGGTTTTTGTTGGTAAATTTTATTTTATATAAAAGTTTTATTTTAATCTGTAAACTGTATATTTACAACGATAACCTATACCAAGATGTTGAAAATAATTCATGTAAGTGCGGAGTGTTTTCCGATAGCTAAGGTGGGTGGGCTTGCAGATGTAGTAGGAGCACTTCCCAAATATAATACAAACCTCAATGTAGATGCCTCTGTGTATATGCCTTTTTATGATAAGCCATATACTACGAGTAACAAATTTAATGTAATTCATATAGATCAAGTTACTTTAGGGAATTGTACTTATCAGTATGAGGTATTGACTCCAGTAACTGATAATTTGGGGTATACTCTAAAGTTGTTTAAGATAGCTGGTTTAACTGATCGGGAAGAGGTCTATGGTTATCATGATGATCATGAGCGTTTTTTAGCATTTCAGTTCGCTGTTTTAGATTACATCTTGTCTGGTGAAAATACAATTCCTGACATATTACATTGTCATGATCATCATACGGGCTTTATTCCTTTTCTTACAGGTTATACTTACAAGTATGACAGGTTAAAAGAAATTCCTACCATTTTTACGATTCATAATGCACAATATCAAGGAGAGTTTGATTATGATAAGTTGTATTATTTCCCTGAGTGCCGAGAAGGTTATTTGGGTATGTTGGATTGGGATGGTAAGATTAATCCATTAGCCACAGCTATCAAATGTTCATGGCGTGTTACTACAGTTTCACCAACTTATATGGACGAGTTGAAGCAATGTGCAAAAGGGCTAGAAGGCTTGTTAAGGCATGAGCAAAATAAGTGTGTGGGTGTGCTTAATGGTATCGATAAACAAGTGTGGGATTCTCAGGTAGATGAGATGCTGCATACAAATTATTCAGAGGAAACACTTACTGAAGGTCGATTATCGAATAAAAAAGTAATTTGTGAGCAGTTTAACCTAGATCCAAATTTACCTTTAGTAGCATTTATAGGTCGATTTGTTTATGAGAAAGGTTCTGATCTTTTACCTGATGTCATAGAAAATGTACTAGGTAATAAGAAATTACCTGTCTCAATCTTAATTCTAGGTAGTGGAGATCCTGTTACAACAAAAAGACTAGAGGATCTTAAAGAATCTTTTCAGGGGAATTATAATTGTTTTATTGGATATAACGAAAAATTATCAAGAAATATATATGGAAGTGCTGATTTCTTATTGATGCCTTCCCGTGTTGAGCCTTGTGGGCTTAATCAAATGTATGCTATGCGTTATGGGATGCTACCTATTGTATCGGCAGTCGGAGGACTCAAAGATACGGTAGTTGATATAGATCATAACGGTTATGGTATTGTGTGTCACGATATCACAGTGCACGAGATTAGTTTTGCAATACAAAGAGCTGTAGATGTTTATAATAATACAGTATTTTTTGAAGAAAAGCGAAACTATTTACTTCAAATAGATAATGGTTGGGAGCAATCAGCCGTTACTTATCTTAATATATACGAACAAATAACAAATCTTAATACATCATCTTATGATCAATAAAAAAGTACTTAGCATCATTTTAGGAGGAGGTCAAGGTTCTAGACTTGCACCATTAACAAGCCATCGTTCAAAGCCAGCAGTGTGCCTATAGCGGGAAAGTATAGGTTAGTGGATATTCCAATTTCAAACTGTATTAATCATGATCTGAAGCGAATTTTTGTGTTAACACAGTTTAACTCAGCTTCGCTAAATTCTCATGTAAAGAACACGTATCAGTTCAGTAACTTTAGTAATGCGTTTGTCGATATTTTAGCAGCAGAGCAAACGCCGAATAATTCTAATTGGTTTCAAGGAACAGCAGATGCAGTAAGGCAGTGTCATCACCACTTTACAAGGCATGAGTATGAGTATGTGTTAATTCTTTCAGGAGATCAATTATATCAAATGGATTTGATAGAAATGATTAATCAACATGAGAAGAGTGGTGCGGAAATTACTATAGCTACACAACCTGTAAAGGCACAGGAAGCTACAGGTTTTGGAATCTTAAAAACGGATGAAGATAGTTTTATTAAGACATTTACCGAAAAACCTTCTGCAGAAGATTTACCTGGATGGGAATCGGAGGTGTCTACAGAAATGAAAGAGGAAGGACGTGAGTACTTAGCTTCTATGGGGATTTATATTTTCAATAGGGCTGTTCTCGATGAGGTACTTACTGATACAGAAACTATAGATTTTGGAAAAGAAATAATACCAGAAGCTATTGTTGATGGAAAAAAAGTATTTGCTTATCAGTATGAAGGGTATTGGGAAGATATAGGTACAATTAAATCTTTCTATGAAGCAAATTTAGCCTTAACTGCTGATCGTCCAAAATTCGATTTATTCGATAATCTGAATACTATTTTAACGAGACCACGTATTTTACCTCCAAGTAAAGTAGAGGTTAAAAGATTTACTAAAGCACTTATTAGTGAGGGGTGTTCTATTAATGCAGAAAGTATTACTAACTCAGTTATAGGTATTCGTTCGCGTATTGGTTCAGGGACGATTATTGAGGATACTTATATTATGGGTAATGATCATTTTGAATCCTTACAAGAGGTTGATCGTTGTATACAGAATAATGAGCCTTACTTAGGTATTGGTAATAATTGTTTTATCAAAGGAGCAATTATCGAGAAAAATATTAAGATAGGAGATAATGTAACTATTGTTGGTGGAGAAGATCTTGATGATATAGTAACAGATACTTATACAATCAAAGACGGTGTTATTGTAATTAATAATAGTAGTGTTATTGAGAGTGGAACGGTAATAGGTAGACCTCAAGGTGTAATCGAAGAACTTATTTCGTAGTTATGAATAACGTACAACCACACAGTTTATTCTCTGAATTTGATGTCAATTTATTTAAATGTGGTACGCATTACAACTTATTTGATAAGTTTGGCTCGCGTGTTATAAATAAGGATGGTGTTTGGGGAACCTACTTCTCTGTATGGGCTCCTTCAGCTAAATCAGTATCTGTAATTGGAGATTTTAATTATTGGACACCCAATGAACATCAACTTTATGTTCGTTGGGATAGTTCAGGAATTTGGGAGGGGTTTATCCCAGGAGTCAAAGATGGTGATTTGTATAAGTATCATATACAGTCTCATATCAACGATCAGCACACTCAGAAAGCAGATCCTTATGCACGTCGATGTGAATTACCTCCAAAGACGGCTTCTGTAGTATATCATCCAGAAAAGGCTTATCAGTGGGCAGACACTGCTTGGATGGAGTACCGAAAGGATAAGAATGATTTAGATAAACCTTATGCCATTTACGAGGTTCACTTGGAATCTTGGAAGCGGAAAGAGGGAAATCAAAATCTGAGCTTTGTAGAGTTAGCTCGAGATTTAGTGAATTATGTAAAGTATATGGGCTTTACACATGTAGAATTTACTCCAATTATGGAGTATCCTTATTCGCCTTCTTGGGGGTATCAGCTTACGGGTTATTTTGCACCAAGCTCTCGTTTTGGGACACCAGATGAGTTTAAGTATCTGGTAGATCAATTTCATCAAAATGACATTGGAGTAATCTTAGATTGGGTACCGTCACATTTTCCAGAAGATCCACACGGATTAGGACTTTTTGATGGTTCTCATCTTTATGAATATCCTGATCCAAGGAAAGGGTATCATCCTGATTGGAAAAGTTTGATCTTTAATTATGGTCGTAATGAAGTAAAAGCTTTCTTAATTAGTAATGCAGTGTATTGGTTACAAGAGTACCATATAGATGGATTACGTGTAGATGGAGTGGCAAGTATTTTGTATTTAGATTACTCTAGGGAGCATGGACAATGGGTTCCTAATGTTTACGGAGGTAATGAGAATTTAGAAGCTATAGCCTTTTTAAAAGATCTAAATAGAGAGTTGTATACTCGTTTTGATGGTATTCAAACTATTGCAGAAGAGTCTACGGCTTATCCTGGGGTTACTAAGCCTGTTGATTTAGGTGGTCTTGGTTTCGGAATGAAGTGGATGATGGGTTGGATGAATGATAATCTTAGATATTTCAGTAAAGATCCTATTTATCGTAAGTATCATCAAAATGATATTACCTTTAGTCTAGTATACGCTTTTTCTGAAAATTATACGTTACCCTTTTCGCATGATGAGGTAGTGCATGGTAAAAAATCTCTAGTTAGTAAGCTTTGTGGTGATGAATGGCAGCGTTTTGCACAATTGCGTTGCATGCTTGGTTTTATGTATACGCATCCAGGTAGTAACCTTTTGTTTATGGGAGCAGAGATCGCCCAGACTTCAGAGTGGAATTTTGAAAGCTCTTTAGATTGGCATTTATTAGCTAATGAGCCGCATTTTAAGCATCAAACTTTTGTTAGGGATCTTAATCAAGTGTATGCTAATGAGCCAGCACTTTATGAAAAGGCATTTAGTCCTGAGGGCTTCGAATGGATTGCAGCAGATGATCATGAAAATTCAGTGATTTCGTTCCAAAGAAAAGGACATGATGTTGGTAATAATC
>CAYYNF010000035.1:0-14872 GCA_964472695.1 uncultured Flavobacteriaceae bacterium | reverse complement strand
ATATCAAGATCTATAGGTCTAGATTCGTAAGTATTTCCTTTCTTGGGTTTACGAGCAATTTGTTGTTCTATAGATTGTAAAATATCTAGTACCTGTTCTGTCGTTTTATCTGTTTCTAGAATAATGCAGCTATTAAGAAAAGGAGTACTGCTAAAGCCCCAAGAGGGACTTTGGTAAATTTTGGAGTAATGTGTAATGCTTCCTAGCTCAGATTTAATTTTCTGATAAGCACTTTCAATGTGTTCTAGTCGATTTTCAATATTACTGCCTATAGATAAATGAAGTTTGTTCATAACTGTATCTCATATTGCTAATCCTCAAATATATTATTAATGACTAAAATGTCTTTGCTCTCAAAAATTAAATATTTCTTATTTTTTAGGGTACCATAATACATAAGGTCTCATGTGTTAGAATACAAGTGATTTAATTTTTTTGTATATAAAGATAAATTACCTATTTAATTCGATAATTGATATTTTAGTAGAATAAATTTTAAAGTAAACTTTTTCTTATGAGGTTCATATTTCGATTGGTGTCATCAATAGGTATACTTATACTAGCTCTATGTATTACAGTACCTGTACTTTTAGAAAAAAATATAGACCCGATTATAGAACATGTTGTAAATAATAATATAAAAGCCGAAGTAAGGTATACAGACTCACGATTGAGTCTCATTCGTAACTTTCCGAAGGCAAGTATTATTATTGAGGATTTAGAACTTATTAATAAAGCTCCTTTTAAGGGAGATACACTAGTATACGCTAAGTCGTTAGAAGCACATTTATCTTTTTCAGAATTATTTGAACTTTACGATAACCAGTCATTACAGATAGATCATATTAAAATAGATAAACCTATTCTGAATTTGATTACTAATAAGGAAGGTGATAGTAATTATGATATCAGTCTTGATGAAACTGCTACTTCAGAAAAAAAATTAAATGATAGTATTTCTTCTGTTAATCTTAAAGTTAATCTGGATTATGAAATCGATAATGCTAAGGTCATTTATCGAGATAGTATTTCTCATATATATGTGGTAGCTGATAAGCTTTTCCATAAAGGGAAAGGAGATATTTCAAGTAATGGAGGAGGGATAGATACCGACACGGATCTACTACTTACTTATAAAACAGATGAGTTAGCGTACATTGATAGTATACCTATTAGCTTAAAAGCTAAAATTTTAGCAGATATAGAACATCAACGGTATACATTTGAAGAAAACAAAGGAACTTTTAATGCTATTCCGTTACACTTAGATGGATGGGTAGAATTTAAGGAAACACATACCAATGCAGATTTTAGTTTTAATTCAGAACAAGCTTTGTTTGCGAATTTAATTAATGCTATTCCCAATGATTATCAACAGAATTTAAAAGGGGTCGAAACAGAAGGGAGGTTAGATGTACACGGAACAATAAAAGGAATGTATAATGCAGAAACATTACCTAAAATAGAAGTTATTTTAAAAACACAAAATGCCTACCTAAAATACGACGACTTTTCTAAAGCTGTAGAAAATATAAGTTTAGAAGCACAACTTAGTAACCAAGTGAACGACATACAGGGGGGGGCAGATGATTTACAGCTAAATTTAGAAAATTTTGAAATGACTATTGATCAAGATCACTTTAAAGCCTCAGGGACCCTTAGTAATTTAATACAGAATCCTACAATAAATATGAATATGAAAGGAGGAGTGAATTTGGCTAACCTAAAGAATGCTTATCCTATACCTGATGATATGAAGGACATAGAAGGGCAATTAGATCTCGATATACACACTCATTTTGATTTAGAGTCGATCAACAATAATAATTATAAACATATTTATAGTAAGGGAGTCGTTAGTATTTCTGATTTTACTCACAAACTGGTGGGGATGCCTCATTCTGTAAATGTTAAAAAAATGAATTTAATGTTTACACCTGAACGTATCGATCTGAATAATTTTGAGATGCTAACAGGGAGCTCAGACTTAAAGGCTAAGGGAACTTTGCAAAATTTTATTCCTTTTATGATTTCGAATAAAACACTTGTTGGGGATTTTCAATTTTGGTCGAAGGATTTTACTGCAACCGATTTTATGGAAGAAGAACGTGATGATAGTGATTCTGTAGCACAGGGGATGACTTCGGAAGTTGAAACAGCTATGAAGATACCTGATTTCATCGAGTTTAATTCTTACTTTATAGCAGATAAAGTACATTATGGAAATATAGATTTAGATAATGCTAAAGGAACATTAGAAGTGAAAGATCAGAAGGCTACATTAAGTAACTTATCAGCTGATTTTTTTGGAGGAACAATCGGGGGAACTGCTAACTTATCTACAGAAAATGATATTTCTAATTTTGAAATGAATTTTGATTTAGATAAGGTTAATATAATAGATTCTTTTACTAATGTAGAAATGCTCCGTAAATTAGCTCCTATCTCAGGAGCGATGAATGGCTTGTTTTCAAGTGAGCTTGTTGTAAGTGGAAACACAGATCAATATATGATGCCTGAACTTTCGAGTTTATCAGGAAAAGCATCAATTAATATTTTAGAAGCTACAATGTATCCTCCAAATAGTTTAACTCTAAGGCATATAAATAGGCAATTGAAATTTATAGATTGGAGCAGCCTAAAATTAAAGGATCTAGCGACTTCTCTTAAATTTAATAAAGGAAAGATTGAGGTAACTCCTTTTGAGCTTATAATCGATGATGAAATTATTCTAAATGTCAAAGGAGCACATTATCTTGATCAACATATCGATTACGACCTTGATTTTGACCTTCCTGTTAAATATCTTACAAATAGTTATTCAAATCTTTTACCTGATCTTTCTGTGGATACGGCATCTAAAAACATTCATGTGACGCTTCCCGTAAAGTTAAGAGAGATGTTTACAAGTCCTATGATAAATATTCAAATAGGGGCTGCATTGAACGATTTTAAAAAACAGTTAGCACAGAGAGAAACAGAGAATGTAAAGAAAAAAATTAAATCAAAAGTAACTAAGGTGCTTAATCAATCTCCTATAGCTTCTAGTAAAAAAGTAATTATAGAGGAGTTGATATCTCCTAGTAAGGATAGTAATAATGAAAACACTCCTAAACAATTATTACAACACAAGAAACAACAGGTAAAAAGTCAAGCTAAAAAACTACTAAATGGGATATTCGTAAAATAGAATAGCTACTCAAAATATTCACTGAAAATCATTATGCTCTGTATAAGTGTCTTTTTATACTGTAGTGTGAAATAAATTTTAAGCATGACTTTTAGTTATGCTTAGAATTTATGACTCTATAGAAGGTGAGTAATTTAATTTTCTTATTAATAGTTGTTTTTATGGTTTTTTTTACTGTTTTTTTATTTTTGTAAAGTTTTTAAAACTTAAGTAAAAGGTAGGAGTGTTTGTTTTTGTTTACTGATTCTTTATGCATTTTCACTTAGAACTATTAAAGTGTAATAGATTAAGTGTAAATATATTAGATATTTTTAATAAGTTAAGAGGGAATTTGTGATGAAAAATAGATTCAGCTTGTTTAATTGGTATTTAAGCTAGCGTAAATCTATCAGTTTCTAACGTTTAGATTCTGAATTGAAAATATCTAAAACACTTAAAAAGTATGAACACCCCTCGAAATACCTTTAGTATTGACATTGTTACTTCTGAACCTAAAAAGAATATTTGCGATGTGAATTCTTATTTAATTAAAATGATTAAAAGTGATTTGGTAAGAAGTATTGCTCCTGATGAATTGATAGGGCCTATGTCAACTTTAAATATTAGGCATAAGTCACTACATATCCATCATAAATTAACAAGTAATACTCCTTCAAATACACCTTTGGTTTCGGGTATTGCAGGTAATGTGTTGGTTACTAATAGTGAAATGAGTGCAGAGGAAGCTCAGAGCTTATCACAAGAGTTATCAGTGTTATCTGATTTTAATAGCTCAGGGATGGGAGTGTATCATGTTAATAATGGCAGATTTGAATTAAAACAGCTTGATCATGGGTTGTTGTTAAATGTTGTACCTGAAAAAACAGTAGAAGAAGCTATATTACAACGTACTTATGCTGATGCTACTTATGATAAAGGTCAGGACGCTATATTATCTATACCTAAAAAAGGTTTGTTCTATTCTTATAATTCTAAATTATATATGTTAAGATCCTATGATCTTAGGATGTTATATGTAGGTAAAAAGAAAGATTTTTTTGCTAAAAAACATAAAGAAGTATCTAATAGATTAGATAGTATGCTGTTTGAATCATTACGATGTTATACATTAATGCAAATCACGCTTAAAGAATTTAATAGTAAGGTCGATAAGGTCCTCTTGACCTTAGGAGTTGTTAATCCAGATTTTATTCTTAGTTACAAAGAAAGTTTAAAGGGGAAATGTAATAAAATTAGAAAAGGAACTTTTAAACTTAGAAACACTAAATATTTGTTAGGCTTAGAGGAGCAAACTCAGAAAAATACACAAGAGTGCTTTCAAGATATAGTTGAAAACTTACAAAATAGCTTACGTCAGTTTGAGGAAGGGAGTGTAGATAAAGCTTATGTTGTGAAAGCGATGTATAATGTTATTCGTAATAAAAGTATTGTAGATCCTTTATTTATAAAGAATTGTCATGATGCTGTTGTAAATCAGATGAATGAATTTTTAATATTACGAAAAAGAGTTTTTGAAGCTAAGTTAAAAACCATTGAAAAAGGTTTGTTGTTAAAAGGTTTTTACGGAAGTGGCCTTAAAGATATTTTAAATATGTTTATCAAAAATGCAATCTTTAAGTCTAAGGATATGCAAATTAACTACATTGCTGATATTTCTTACCAAAGTTATACTAATGGTATAGTAGTAAAATGCAATTCAATTTTTGACTGTAATTTAGAGTCTACTACTCTGCGTATACTAGTTGATAATCAACCTGTATATCTGGAAGTTTCTCCAAAAAATCATCATATATATATAGGTACTAAGCAAGGTTTTTTCGAAGATACAGAGCAACAATATATCGATCAGTTAGATATGCATTTGCATATTTCTTACAAGGAATACGCTACTGATATGATTAGTGATAAAATAATTACTCAGAAGATAGAAAAAGCTTTTGAGTACTTTAAAATTAATGATCAACATTTTAAAGATAAATATATGAATAGATTACCCTTCAATAGGTCAAAGGTGTATACGTCAATTTTAGAGGCTTTTGATTTAGACTTACTACTAAATATTTGGAATAATAAAGCTATGATTCAAAGAGAGTCTGAATTTCTAGATTGTACAATAGATTTAATGTTAAGTCATAGATTACAATATGATGTAGGAGTGAAAGGTGTACTAATGAATATTTTAGAGAAAAAGTCTCCTGAATGGTATGATGATCAAAATTTCTTTTCTAAGCTCCAACGTGCTTTGGGAACTAAACATTTAGAGAATATGAGAAATCAATATATTATGAGTAATAAACCAGAGATGAAGGTAAAGCGTATTCAGTGGAATTAATTTTAGATTATTTTCGGGTTTGAATCTAGTAAGTTCCAAATGCTATTTACAACTGAAACTCATTTTATGCTATTATCTTGGTCTATTACAATCAGTAAACATTTGTTCTTTAGTGAAAATTGAACGCTATATTTAGGTAAATATACCCGTATATTTGTGAAGTAAATATATTAGAATATAAATGGAACAAATTACCTATTGGATTGTCTTTCCTATATTAAAAGGGATTTCAAAACTTCCTTGGTTTCTTTTTTATAGACTCTCAGACATAACTTACTTTTTTTTATATTACCTTATAGGTTATCGTAAAAAAGTAGTACAAGAAAACTTAGCATTATCTTTTCCGAATAAATCTATTATAGAACGAAAAAAGATTGAGAAAAAGTTTTATAGGCATATGTGTGATCTTTTTCTAGAAATGATAAAGTCACTAAGTATGTCGACAGAGGAAACTCAAAAACGCTATAGTCTTAAAAACCCTGAATTGTTAGAAAAACTAGATAAAGAAGGCAGTTTTATGATTGTTTCACCTCATTATGCTAACTATGAATGGGGGTGTATTATAGATACCTTGAGTAGTAAAACTTGTGTAGGTGTTTATAAAAAAATCAAAAACCCTCTTTTTGAAAAATTGGTGTTAAAGTTGCGTTCTAGATATGGTTCTGAAGTTATTTTAAATACTAAAATTACGAAATATACTTTGTCAAAAGAAGCAAACCCCAAAGAGCAAGGGCAACGTATTTATGGACTTATTATAGATCAGAGTCCAAAAAGTAATAAGGAAAACTACTTTGTTAATTTCATGGGAAAAGAAGTACCAGCTTTTGTAGGTGCTGAAGTTCTTGCTCGCAAAACAAATATGCCAATAGTTTATTTTAAAATATCAAAAGTTAAGCGTGGCTATTACGAATATGAATTAGTACCTATTGAGGTCTCTTCTAGTAAGGACTTTCAATTTCCTGCCACACATAGGTTTTACGAATTGCTTGAAGAACAGATATATGAAACTCCAGCATATTATTTATGGACTCACAAGCGCTGGAAGCATGCTCGTTAACTTAATATTATAAATAAGAAGTACTGTATGTAAATATAGTACTCCTTATTATTTTTTAGGCTGATTCAATAATAACTTCAGAACCAATAGAGAGCTGTTTAAGCGAAGTATCAGATAAAAGTATAGCTACAAGCTCAACAAAGGCTTCTACAGGTGCTGAGCCAAAATCTATATGAAATTGTATGGTGTTTTCTTTATAAGTGGGTTTACTCATTTGATGAATTACACCTCTTAATTCAGAGGTTGCATTCTTATTTTCCTTAGTAATATCGATCCACTTATAGGCCCATTTAAGTATTTGTTCAAAACTATTGTCTAGGTCGTCAAAATTAAAAGTTACTGCATTCCATACTAAAGGCGATAAGTGTATCTTTTTATCACCTACTTCAAAAGTGATTGGCTCGTGATTTATAATACCTTCTCTGTCAAATTCGGCAACTTTATACACTTCACCTTCTTGTCGTGCAATATCATATCTTTTGATGCGAAATAAAGTTTCAATTTCATCACTTTTGTGCTCCAATATAAACTCAGCTAATGTATTTTCAGCAGTAGCCATATACTTGCTGTACTCATCAACGTAGAAACTACGTTGTTTTTTCAGAATTTCAGTTAATTCCATTTTAAGATATAAGTAAATTGTTTAGAAATCAATACTCAAGGAACCTCCAAAAATTGATGTGGTTTGTGCTAAATTTGGATAAAAGAAGTATGTGAACGCAATATCAAAATTTTGTCTATTTCCTACTGCTATACCAGCACTAACAGGAATATGGGTGTAAAACCCTTTCTTACTTTCGTCAGTTTCGGCTGTAAGTGTTCTAAAATTACCTAAAGACGCTCCATATCCCAATTCCACAAAAGGTCCAAAATTTCGTATAGGGGCTACTAACCTTCCTTTAGCTCCAAACATTAAAGAGGTTTGTCCAACTCGATTAGTATCGATATCTCCACCTGTATTTATTGCTGTAAATACTCCTGCATAAGGTCGTATTTGAAACCAAGTTTTTACACCATAAACATAATTCCCTTCAAAATTAATCCCTAAACTACTCGAGTAATCAATTGTACCATCATCAGGTGTAATCATACCATAAGCTAACTTTATACTAAATTGATCTGATTCATAGTTTTGTGCGAAAAAAGTATTGATACTCCCTAATAAACATAATAAAAGTGCTATTTGTGTTCTCATATATAAATGTATTTGTTAAAATGGTCAATTTGAAAATGTGTAGAAATAATAAAGAGAAAAGTTTTGTGTAGTGTTTCTTTTCTCTTTATCATATTTTTCAGTTTTATATTTTAGCTATTTTCTTAATCTCTGTCATAATATGTTGAGCTAAGTCATCAGCGGCTTGCTGAGAAGGGGCTTCTGTATAAATACGAATTATAGGTTCAGTATTACTTTTACGTAAGTGGAACCATTTATCTTCAAAATCTACTTTTACCCCATCAGTTGTTGTAATTTCCTCTTGACTATAAAGTTGCTCAACTTCCTGTAAGATTGCCTCTGGGTCGATACTCTTAGTAAGTTGAATTTTATTTTTGCTCATAAAGTAACTCGGATATGTCTTTCTAAGTTCACTTACAGAAATATTCTTTTCAGCTAAATGAGTCAAAAACAAAGCGATTCCTACAAGAGAATCTCTACCATAATGTGATTCAGGATAGATAATACCTCCATTTCCTTCACCACCAATCACGGCATTTGTAGCTTTCATAGTGGCCACTACATTGACCTCACCTACATTTGCAGCTTTATAACTTCCTTTATGTTTATTAGTTACATCACGTAAAGCCCTACTTGATGATAAGTTTGATACCGTATTCCCTGGTGTTTTTCCTAAGACAAAATCAGCACAAGCTACCAAGGTATATTCTTCTCCAAACATCTCTCCATCTTCACACATAAATGCTAAACGATCTACATCGGGGTCAACAGTAATTCCTAAATGGGCTTTTTCATTAACTACTGCCTTGGCTAAGTCGCCTAAATGTTCTTTTAAAGGTTCAGGGTTGTGTGGAAAATGACCTGTAGGTTCACAATATAATTCTATTACTTCAACCCCCATAGCTTTTAATAACTGAGGGACTGCAATTCCTCCTGTGGAGTTAACACCATCTACAACTACTTTAAATTTGGATTGCTTTACTAAGTCTGCATCTACTAAACTTAGAGCTAATACTTCCTTTATGTGTTTATCAATATAGGTGTCATCAGTCGTAACTTTTCCTAAATAATCAACGTCTACGAAGTCGTAATCTTCGATTGTTGCAATATGAACAATATTTTGTCCCTCATCAGCACTTAAGAATTCACCTTTATGGTTTAATAATTTTAAAGCATTCCATTCTTTTGGATTATGGCTTGCTGTGAGTATAATTCCTCCATCAGCTTGCTCATGGGGTACTGCTATTTCTACAGTAGGTGTAGTCGAAAGCCCTAAATCTATTACGTCAATTCCTATCCCTACAAGAGCGTTAATAACTAGCTGTGAAATCATTGATCCTGATAGGCGAGCATCTCTTCCGACAACTACTTTTGGAGTTTCCTTTTGTGAATTTCTTCTTAGCCAAGTACCATAAGCTGATGCAAACTTGACAGCATCTATTGGGGTAAGATTATCTCCTACAGCACCTCCTATAGTTCCTCTGATTCCTGATATTGATTTTATTAATGCCATTCTAATAGTATTTAATGAATACAAATATAAAATTTCTTAATTCTGAATAACCTCCTTAATTTAATAATAATGGATTCATTTCATGATATTGCAAGGTGAAGATGTGTAGGTAGTTTATTTTTAGTTTGTTAAATATAACTTTTTAAGTCTAATAAGCAAATAATGATGAATTTTATTTCAAGGTTGTGCTGGCTTTAAAGAAGCTTTCTAGGTTAATATTTTCTTCTTGCATTCGGGTTATTTTTAACCCATGTGTTACAGCAAAATCGAAAATATGACTACCATACTCTTCATTTTTATCTTTTTCAAAAGTAAGTGAGTAGCTACATGCCTCAATACATGTATAGCTTTTTAATAGCGTAAAGTCTTTCCAGAGTTCTGATGGTACTTCTTTATTGAATTTTACGGTTAGCACTATCGTATTAGAAGTACTTTGAGTGTGTTCGGCTACAAGTTTACCTTCATTTAATACTAAAATACGATTACATATAGCTTTAGCTTCTTGTAGGATGTGTGTGGATAATAATACTGTTTTTCTTTCTCCTAAAGTACGTATTAGTTTTCGGATATCTTCTAGTTGATTTGGGTCTAGTCCCGTAGTCGGTTCATCTAAAATAAGTATCTCAGGATCGTTTATAATAGCCGCAGCTAGTCCCACACGTTGACGGTATCCTTTAGAAAGTTTATGAATTTTTTTGTTAAGTACTTTTGTTAGACCTGTTAGCTGTATTACTTCATCAATACGTGATTTAGGTACATTGTAAAAGTTGCCTACAAATTTGAGGTATTCTTTAGGATATAGTTCAAGTTCTAATGGGTTGTGTTCAGGAAGGTATCCTATTAATGATTGTATTTTTTTTGTTTCGGAATTAAGGTTATACCCTTCTATAGAAATCTGACCTTGACAAGCGGGTAAGTAGGTAGTCAATATTTTTATAAGTGTAGATTTACCAGCTCCATTAGGGCCTAGCAGTCCTACAATTTCTCCTTTATTAATTTTTAGACTTAAATTATCTATGGCTACTTGTGTACCGTAATTTTTGGTAAGGGATGATATTTCTATAGACATAATGAATAGAAGGTGTTATCGTATTATGTGTGTCGAACAAAATTACAATACAAAAGTAAATAGTTACGCTTACTATCAAAATAAAGTAGAAGTCCCTTTGTTAAATTGTGTTTTTAGGTACTGACTTTGGGTAAGTCAAGTTAATTTTGTTAAAGAAATTCAGTGAATAATTCCAGCCATAGCTATTTACGTGCTTCTTAGGTAGAAAATTAACTAAATTTATTTTTCAATATTAATATCGAAAAATACTTGTTTTTTCAAAAGTTTAAAATATATTTGAACAAAGTTATTTTTAAGGCATGTATAGTAAATATTTTTTTAACCGATTTTATTTCTACTTCTTTTTTTAGAAGCGGGGTTTCGTGTTGATATAAATTACTATAAAATATATAAACAAAATCCCGATTCATCTAAGAATCGGGATTTTTTGCATCAGTACTATAATGAAAAAGATCATAGGAATACAGGGAATTAAAGGATCTTACCACCATCATGTGGCGTTAGATTTTTTTGGTAAAGACATTGAAATTAATGAATGTATGTCTTTTCAGGAGTTAGTACTTAACCTAGAAAAGGGAATATGTACGGATGCTGTAATGGCTATAGAAAATTCTATTGCAGGCTCAATTATTCCTAATTATGCTTTTATTGATGAGCATAATATAGCTATCTGTGGAGAGTATTATTTACCAATTCATCATTGCCTTATGGCATTAGGAGGGCAATCAATAGAGGAGATAAAAGAAGTATACTCGCACCCTATGGCATTATTACAGTGTAAGAAATTCTTTCGTCAGTATCCACATATTAAGTTGGTAGAAGATGTAGATACTGCTGAGGTTGCTAGGCGTATTCAGCAGAAACAACTTAAAGGTATAGCAGCAATCGCAGGGGAGAAGGCAGCTGAAATCTATGAATTGGAGGTTCTAGCTTCAGATATACAAACCATAAAGACAAATAGTACTCGTTTCTTTATTTTAGATAAGGAAGCGTCAATTTCTGAAAATGATGTGAATAAGGCTTCTTTAAAAATGATCTTAGACCATCAACAGGGAAGTTTGGCAGCTATTTTAAATGTCTTGAATAACTGTAAATTAAACCTCACTAAAATACAGTCGTTACCTGTAATTGATAAACCTTGGAAATACGCTTTTTTTATAGATGTAACTTTTCAAGATATTCAAGATTATAAAAAGGCTTTGTCGATCATGAAGATTATGGCAACAGAAATGAAAGTTTTAGGTACTTATAAAAATAACAAGTAATCATGCTAACAGCAAAACGATTAGAGACAGTAAAAGAATATTATTTCTCAAAAAAATTGAGAGAGGTGCGATCACTCGCTGAGCAAGGAAAATCGATTATCAATATGGCTATTGGTAGTCCTGATTTACCTCCACCAGCTTCAGTACTTAAGGCTATTACCGAAGCAGTACAGGTAGAAGGTGCACACAAGTATCAAAGTTATCAAGGATTACCAGAATTACGTAACGCTATTGTTGATTTCTATGAAGAACAATATGAAGTTAGTTTAGATGCTAATACACAAGTGCTTCCGTTGATGGGGAGTAAAGAGGGAATTATGCATATTTCTATGGCATATCTTAACGAAGGAGATCAAGTATTAATACCTAACCCAGGTTATCCTACTTATAGTTCGGTTACGGAGTTAGTAGGTGCTGAGTCAGTTACGTATGATTTAGATCACAAGAACAATTGGTATCCTGATTTAGAAGCGTTAGAGAAACAAGATCTTTCGAAAGTGAAGTTGATGTGGATAAATTATCCGCATATGCCTACAGGAGCTAAGGCATCTAAGGAGTTGTTTGTACAATTGATTGCTTTCGCAAAGAAGCATCAAATTTTATTAATTAATGACAATCCATATAGTTTTGTGCTTAATGATGAGCCTATTAGTATTCTTAGTATTGAAGGGGCAAAGGAAGTAGCTATAGAGTTAAATTCCTTGAGTAAGACCTTTAATATGGCAGGTTGGCGTGTAGGTATGGTTTTAGGAAGCTCTGAAAAAATAGAGGCGATTCTTAAAGTGAAAAGTAATATGGATAGTGGAATGTTTCAAGGTTTACAAAAAGGAGCTATTGAAGCATTAAAGTGTGGATCAGAGTGGTTTACCTATATTAATGGGGTTTATGCAAAGCGAAAGGCTCTAATTATAGAGTTGGCTACTACGTTAGGCTGTAAGATAGACCCTTCTGGAGTAGGAATGTTTGTTTGGGCAGCTTTACCTGAGTATGTTACCGATGCAGAAGCATTTATTGATAAAATATTATATGAAAAGTCGATATTTATTACACCAGGAACTATTTTTGGATCACAAGGAGCAGGATATATCCGTTTTTCACTTTGTGTAAATGAAGAAAATATAAAAGAAGCTATTCGTAGATTGAAGGATTTTCAATACTAAAAAAACAAAAACGTTATGAAGGTATTTGTTATAGGGGTAGGATTAATAGGGGGGTCTATAGTTACAGACATGAAAGAGGTTTACCCTGATGCTGAAATTTATGGGGTAGATCATAGTGATGCTAATTTAAATACAGCTTTAGCACTGGGGTTTATTCATAAAAAAGCTAACTTAGATACTATTGTAGAGGCTGACGTGGTGATAATAGCAATTCCTGTTAATGTGGCAGTATCCTTATTGCCAAAGGTTCTAGACCTAGTAAGTGAGGATACTTTAGTATTTGATGTAGGTTCTACTAAACAGCAGTTGTGTGCTATCGTAGAGAAGCATCCAAAGCGTTATTGTTATGTAGCAGCGCATCCTATTGCAGGAACGGAGTTCTCTGGTCCTAATGCTGCTTTGAGAAACTTGTTTAGGAATAAGGCTAACATTATTTGTGAAATTGATAAAACAGGTAAAAAACAACAAGATCTTGCTTTTGATATTTTTGATAAATTAGGGATGCGTATCCGATTTATGGATGCAAAATCTCATGATAAACATATTGCTTATGTCTCCCATTTATCGCATATTAGCTCTTTTATGTTGGGAAAGACTGTTATCGAGAAAGAGAAAAATGAAAGAGATATATTCGATATGGCTGGGAGTGGCTTTGCCTCGACAGTGAGACTAGCAAAAAGTTCTCCTGATATGTGGACGCCAATTTTTGGACAAAACAGAAATAACGTTATTGAAGCCTTAGATGAATATATAGAGAACCTCAGAGGATTTAAAGCACTAATGGAAGAGCAAAACGATGAGGCAATCTACAACGAAATGAAAAGTACAAACAAAATAAAGACAATTCTTAAGGGAATTAGTTAAAAATATAAAACCTAATTAGAAAAGATAAGAAATGGAAAATTCAAAAGAGCTTAGAAAATGGTTAGATGATTATAATTTAGATCATCCATTAGTAATAGGGGGGCCTTGTAGTGCTGAAACTGAAGAGCAGGTTGTAAAAATTGCACATCAGTTGAAAGATTCAGATGTATCTGTATTAAGAGCAGGAATTTGGAAACCTAGAACTAGACCTGGTAATTTTGAAGGAGTGGGGGCTTTAGGTTTAAAGTGGTTACAAAAAGCTAAAGAAGAAACAGGATTACTTACAGCTACTGAAGTAGCTAATCCACACCACGTAGAATTAGCCCTAAAACATGATATTGATATTTTATGGATTGGTGCTCGTAGTACAGTATCGCCTTTTATTGTACAGGATATAGCTGATGCTTGTAAGGGAATTAACAATCCTGTATTAATTAAAAACCCAATTAACCCTGATTTAGCTTTGTGGTTAGGTGCGGTAGAGCGTTTCTATACGGCTGACGTGAAAAACTTAGGAGTAATTCACAGAGGTTTCTCTACATATGAAAAAACAAAATACAGAAATATTCCTGAATGGCAGATCCCGATTGATTTACAATCAAAGTTCCCTGACTTACCAATTATCTTAGACCCATCACATATTGCAGGGCGTAGAGATATTATCCAAGATCTATGTCAAACAGGTTTAGACCTTAATTTTGATGGTATGATTGTAGAGTCTCATTATGATCCAGATAACGCATGGAGTGATGCTAAGCAGCAAATTACACCAGAGACTTTAATCCAAATTATGAAAGATCTTCGTGTAAGAAAAGAAAAAGGAGGAACAGAGGCTTACCAGCATGCACTTACTGATTTAAGAGCCAAAATTGATGTAGCTGATGAAAGTATTGTAAGTGCTTTAGCTAAAAGGATGACGATCGCTGATCAGATTGGAAAGGTGAAAGCTGAAAACAATGTGCAAATTTTACAAAATGATCGTTGGAATGCTATCAAGTCTAAAATGATTGCAGAAGGTGGTCAAGTGGGATTAAGTGAAGAGTTTATCGAAAAGGTATACAATGCGATTCACCAAGAGTCAATTAGTCACCAACATAATATAGCTAAGTAAAAACACCTAATTTAATAGTTGTTAAAAAAGTCATTCTTCTAAGAGAATGGCTTTTTTTGATGGGTTGTTGTGTTAAAGAAAGTTATTAAGTACTCACACAAAAGTAATCAGGTACTTTTCTCCATATTGTTTAAGAA
>CAYYNF010000034.1:0-15068 GCA_964472695.1 uncultured Flavobacteriaceae bacterium | reverse complement strand
GATATTGAGCAACCAGATTCTGCTAAGGTTGGTTTGGAATGGTTCCAAGCAAAGTTCCAGAGTGTATTAGCATTTGTAGATAGTAACTTCGAAAAGTACCGTTTGAGCGATTCGTTAATGTCTATTTATAAATTGATTTATGATGATTTCTGTGGACAGTTACTCGAGATTGTAAAACCAGCTTACGGAGCACCAATTGATAAGCAAACTTATAATGCGGTAATTTCTTTACTAGAAGATAACTTGCGTATTTTACATCCTTTTATTCCATTTGCTTCAGAGGAAATTTGGCAGAATATAGCAGAAAGAACGCCTGAAGAAGCTTTAATTATAAATACGTATCCGAAGCAAGTAGATTTTGATAAGGATATTATTACTCAGTTTGAATTAGCTGCTGAGGTAATTTCGGGTGTTAGAAATGTTCGTAAAGAAAAGAACATAGCTTTTAAGGATGCTATCGAATTACAGATTATTAATAACGAAAATACTTCTACAAGTTTTGATCAAGTGATTGTAAAACTTTGTAATATTTCGAATTTGAGTTACGTGAATGAAACTCCTGAGGGTGTACAGTCATTCCGAGTAAAATCAAATGAGTATTTCGTTCCTCTGAAAGGAGCAATCAATGTAGAAGAAGAGTTGGCTAAGCTTAATGAGGAATTGAATTATACGGAAGGGTTCTTAAAGTCTGTGATGAAAAAGTTAAGTAATGAGCGTTTTGTAGCAGGGGCTCCTGAGCAGGTAGTTGCTAATGAACGTAAAAAACAAGCTGATGCAGAAGCAAAAATAACTACTCTTAAGGCGAGTATTTTAGCATTGCAATAGTACTTACTTTTTATTATAAAATAAATTGAAGTCTTATTAAAGTATTTTGTATAGCTATATAAGCTAGTTAAAAGAAAAAAACCTCCTTTTGTGGAGGTTTTTTCTTTTTATAGCTTGGTGTTTTTTTTGTTTTAGGTCGTTAAAATATGTATTTTTAACGTTATAAAACACACTCTTAAAGACTTAATACTTCCTAATATGCGTTATCTTATATTTTTTACAACTTTTTGTTGTATATGTTTTACCAACTTATCAGCACAGCAATTACAAGTAAGTACAGGTGATGATTGGCAAGATATGGTTACTCAATTTATAGATTCAGATTGTGAAACCATTAAAGAAACACAAGTAATTAATAGTGGTATAGGTCAACAACTAAATAGTTATGGGAGTTTTACAGCCTCTGGTAATACAGGGTTTCAGCTTAGTTCAGGAATAGTTCTAACAACAGGAAATGCCGCTAACGCAGGTGTTGAGGGGGCATCAAATATTACTGGTATTAAGCAAGATTGGTCAGGTAGTGAATTGTATGAACAAACACTAGGACTTGCAGCAGGAACTACTCATAATGCTACTGAGTTATCTTTTAGTTTTCAAGCCTTACGTTCAGATATTGTCTTCGAGTATGTTTTCGCTTCTGAAGATTACGTCACTGATAAGGTGTGTGATAGTAACGAAGGGGTTGTGATTCTTATAAAAGAGCAGGGAGAACCAGACAGTGCTTTTGAAAATATAGCTTTAGTGCCTAATACGACTATACCTGTTACTATTGCTACTATAAATAATGGGCGTACTGTAAACCCTATTTGCCCTCCTTCTCATTCTGATTATATAGGCGGAGCACGTGGTATATCGACTCCCTTCCCTAATTATAGTTTGTATACTAAAACACTGCCTGCATATACTCATAGTGAAATAGGTAAAGTGTACGATGTTCGTGTTATTGTTGTTGATGAGATTGATGCGGCTTTTGACTCAGCTGTTTTTATCCAAGATATAGATAACGATCTAGAATTTGATTTTATCGCTTCCAACCCAACTTCAGGAGGTCAGTATGTGGTAAGTAATAGTAATCGTGTAGAGGTGTGTGCTTCCTCTATATTGTTAGATGTAGAGATTTCGGGTATTGCTACTGCTTTTAATTATGAGTGGAGACGTGATAATCAAAAAGTAGGTAGTGATCAAGAATTGCAGGTTACAACATCAGGAGATTATGAAGTACGTGTTTATGTTACAGGTACGTGTTATGTGTCGGATACCATTAGGGTAGATATAGGGAATCAGCAAATGGGAAATAGCTTACCTGATTTACGAGAATGTATACCGAATACACAGGCTTCAACGGTAAGTTTTGATTTTACCTCACAAGCGTCAAGAGCTCTATCTGGCTATAATGCTACTGAGGTATTGTTTTACGATTCTAATAATAATTTAATTACCACACCTACAAATTATGAGGTTACAGCTACAGCTGAAACTATAAAAGCAGTAGTAAATGAATCATCAGGTTGTGTGTATACTAGTGAGTTTGATATTTCTTTTGAGCAAATTGATAATTTCTTAGAGCCAGTTTATATATTACCTATGTGTGATACCGATGCTAATAACAATGGTTCTGTTACGGTTTACCCTGAAGATGTTGAGGCTATTTTACCAACAATTACTTCGGGTACTTATAGAATCTATAATACTAGTGGTCATTTGATGGGCTCCCAAGGACGTCCTACTAGGAGTACTATACCTACTGGTATGGGTGCTTTTGAGGTAGTGTATACTAGTGTATCGGGATGTACCTTTAGTGCAGATTTAGAAATTGATGTATCACAGCCACCAGAAGTAGATGATACTTTAGGGCATATCTTGGCATGTGATATAGGTTTAGATGATAAGGATCAGGATGGAAAGGCTTCTTTTGATTTATCTGAAAAGCACCAATTACTAGTAGATGAACTTAATGATAATACGTTAACGATTACTTATTACCCTAGTGTAGCACAAGCTGAAGAAGGTAATTTAGCGAATCAGATCCTTGATATCACTAATGTTCGTACTTCAGATCAATATATGCAGGATTTTGTTCAGCATGTAGGAGTACGTATTGAGAATACTTCGGGGTGTATTGGACTTTCAAGTATAGAACTTCGTCCAAGATATCTGATAAGTGATATTTTACTTACTGGTGTGGAATCTTGTGACGACGACGACGATGGTTACACGGATTTTAATTTACAGTTTAAAAAACAGAGTATAGCGAATGGTACTACACACGAGATATCTATACATACTTCGTATAGTGATGCAGAACAAGGGATTAATGAATTAAGCGATACAGAACTGTTAAGCTTTGAAAATCAAAAACCCGATACACAGAAATTATGGGTGCGTGTCCGAGATATAGATACAGGATGTGTAGATTATGATGAGGAATATGGTTTTTTTGAATTGACAGTCTTGGAACTTCCAGTTATTGAAACTCCTCAGGATCCTATTCCTTCTGAGTGTGCATTAACTTCTAGTGGTGAGATAACGGGACTGGTTAGCTATTTTAATGAGCATGTACGTGAACAATTAAGTGATCAATATGAGGACTTAGATTTCTTTTATTTTGATTATGATATCACTACTAGTGCCATTGTAAATATAGGAACAGCACTGCGTAATTCAGACACTAACGATCCTGCATCACCTACACAGACCTACTATGCTATCGCTAGGAATAGTAATGGTTGTGTATCGAATATTATTAGTTTTGAATTTACTGTAGAGCCTGCACCAGAGGTGTATAAAATCTCACTTGACCCTTTATATCATTGTTACGATAGTGCAGATAATTTGTTGCCTATTGATATCAGTCACGAGCTATCAGATTTATTAACCAATACTTCTAATATAGAGTTGACTTATTATACCTCACGTGAAGGGGCAGAGGATTTAGATGAAGATTACCAGATTATTGATCCTAAACAAGATTTCTCCACTTTAAAAAGTATGTCTGTGTATTTGCGATTAACTAATACGCAAACAAGTTGCTATACTTTAGTACGACAGTACGTGATATCGAGCCAAATTCCAGAAGTATTACCTGTAAGTGATATGTCTATCTGTGTAGTTGATAAGACGGCAACAGGAGGTTTTTTATTACAAGAAAAGGACGAAGAGGTACTCCAAGGGCGATCGGGCTTAAAAGTGCGTTATTTTGAAACGGAATTCGCAGCACAAAATGCAGGGGATCCAAATGCAGATCCAAATTTAGAGATTCCATCAGGTATTCCTTATAATGCGAGTAGTGGAACATCGGTATATGTGCGTATTGAGAATATTTATGATCCTAATTGTTTTAATGATAATGCTATTATCCATTTCCAATTGATATTAGGGGAATATCCTGTAGTTGACTTAGCTGTTAGGGATTTAGTGGAGTGTGGTGTATTTGGGGTAGGTGTTTTTGATCTTAATGGAGTGATAGATGATCTTACTGAAGATGGTCAAATTTCAAATTTAAATATACGCTTTTACAAAAGTTCAAGATCAGCACAAGAGCAAGATATGGCTTTAGAAGTAGTTTCTGATACAACAGATGGTACATTTTTATATACTAATGAAACACCACTTAGTCAAAAGTTATTCGTTCGTATTGAGAATGAGGATGAATGTCCAATTTATGAGGATATTACCTTAATAATAGATGAGGTGCCTTATGCAAGTCCTATCGAAAATTTTGAGTTCTGTGATATAGGCTATGACCAATCAGAGAAAATAGATCTTACCGTTATAGAAAGTTTTGAGTATCTTGACTTTGATCAAATGGCACGTCCGATTACAGATATTTCGATATTAACTTTTGATTATTTTACAACACGTGAAGGGGCAGAGGCTTTTGTGAGCGATGATACTAGTGTACAAGATAAAATCACTACGCCAAATGATTTTGAAATTAATACTATTGGAGAAACTAATTTATTTCTTGTGATATCTAATTCTAAAGCAATTAGTGTTGATGGAGATTGTGGTTATGTCTTTCCATTTGGTGTGACGCTTTATTCTTTACCTAATTATTATGAAACAATAATAGAGGATTGTGAGCGTAGTTTTGGCTCTAACGATTATATATTGACTCTTGATAGTCTACAGGATTCGTATAACTTTTTTAGGGATACAAATGCCGTAATTAAAGTGGATTATTTTCAGGATAGTATGGGGAATATGCCTTTAGAGGGGGAGGTTTTGAAAGATGCCTCTTTAACCGCTATTTATACTCAGGCTACTATTGAGTCAGTAGGTTGTAAAACAGATATATATACCATTCCTTTAGGGATTCATCCGTTACCGGATGTTTATCCTTTATCAAGTGATCAGACCAGTATTTGTGTTGAAGATCGTTATGACGAAGATGAGGATCAGTTGATTTACAATTTTTCAAACTTAAACGCTTCTATACTTTATGGAAGGTCATCGTTAGATTATGAAGTTTCTTATTTTAAGACAGAGGAAGAAACTGCCGATAATACTAAGAAAATTACAGGAGTAATACCTTTAAAAGGTACAAGGTATTATTCTAAAATAACGAATATAGAAACAGGTTGCTATAATGTACAGAGAGTGGATTTAACTGTGAACCGTTTACCAAGAATCGTACACGAAGAGTTATTTGTTTGTATCGATAGTGAGGAGCATTCTACTTTTAGTGTAGATACAGGTAATCCTAACCATGAGTACTTATGGCGTTTTTCAAGTGACCGACCAGTAAGTACAAATTCTCATGTAGTTTTATTTGAAAAGGATATTAATACTTTAGTTCGTCTTTTTATATACGATATGGAAACGGGCTGTGAACGAGAAATTACATATTTAGTGAAAGCTTATCCAACTCCAGAAATAGCTCCTATAGTGACTAAAAATTTTAAAACAGATCAAATTCAAGTTGAGTTTATAGAAGGTGCTGACCATGATGGAGATTATGAATATGCACTGAGTAAAACGAAGTATATAAGTGATGCTTTAAAGGTTCAAGACAGTAATCTTTTTACGGATGTTTTACCTGGGAAGTATTATGTGCACATCATTGATAAAAATGCTTGTGGATCGATTCCTCCTATCGAAGTAATTTTTATTGATTACATAAGGGTATTTACACCTGATCAGCAAGGACCAGAAGTTTCAGAGCGTTGGACTATACAAGGTTTCGAAGAGATTCCAGCTACGCTTATAGATGTTTATGATCGTTATGGAATGCATATTACAAAGCTTTCTATTAATAATCCATTTTGGGATGGAACTTATAAGGGGCAGCCTTTAGTTACAGACGATTATTGGGTGTTTATACGATTAGAAGATGGTTCTGAGATACGAGATCATATCACCTTAAAGAGAAATTGATCTTAGATAAAGAGCCATTGTTCGAGGATTTGTTGAAACTTCTTATAACAAATGATCGCCTTATTTTATATAAAATAAGGCGATCATTTGTTGTACCAATTGGTATAACGTGTTTAAGCATTTATTTTTGCGATGATACTTTCAGCTCCTCTTACTTTGTCACCAATTTTTACTTGTACATCGGCATCTAAAGGTAAAAATAGATCTACACGTGATCCAAACTTAATGAAACCAGAGTCAGCACCTTGTTCTACATTTTGCCCTTCTTTAGCATAGTTTACAATACGCCTGGCTAAAGCCCCTGCAATTTGACGATAAAGTACGTTAAATCTATTGTTTTCGATAACTACGGTAGTACGTTCATTTAGTTCAGAACATTTAGGATGCCAAGCTACCAAAAATTCTCCTGGATGGTATTTGCTGAACTTCACAACTCCTTTAATAGGATTTCGGGTAACATGTACGTTAATAGGTGACATGAATACCGATACTTGTAGTCTTTTCTCTTTAAAGTATTCTTTCTCGTAAACTTCTTCTATTACTACTACCTTTCCATCTACGGGAGAAACGATATTATCATCACCAATAGAGGTTTTTCTAGTAGGGTTTCTAAAAAATTGTAAAACGATTACTAAAATAAATAAAGCGACTACATACAAAGCAATTTGTGCAATACTGTTGGTCACAACAAGAGAACTAATAGTAACTAGTCCTAGTACAATAGCCAAAGTAATGGCGATAATGGTGTTTCCTTCTTTATGAAACATAAGTTATAAATTGTAGGTATAAATAAATAAATGGTCCGGAAAATAGTAAACTATCAAGTCTGTCATATATGCCTCCATGACCAGGCATGATAGTACCGCTATCTTTTACGTTAGCTTTACGTTTAAATTTCGATTGAATAAGGTCTCCAATAGTACCTATAACACTTGTTATTCCTCCTATAATTACCCATTGGTTGATAGGGAAGTTTTCGTCTGTAACTTTTCCAAAAATAACAGCGGTAATTAGTGTGGCAACAAATCCCCCTAAAAAGCCTTCTATTGTTTTTTTAGGAGAAATAGATTCATAGAGTTTGTGTTTCCCAAAGTTCTTTCCTGTGATGTATGCAAAGGAATCATTTACCCATATAAAAATAAGAACTCCCAGTATAATATATTGGTTATAGCTACTCACTCCTCTATAAAAAGGAAGTAGTATAGTAAAAGAGAAGCCAAGACTTATATAGGTTATCGGGTGTATATAATGAGAAATTTTGTTAGGAATTGAAACATTACTCCAAAATAAATTAACGATTAAGTATATATTGTATACTACTGTAATAGTACTACAAATAAGGAGTGTATTTTGTGGTATTTTTATAAGATAAGGGGTACAAGTAAGTATAAGGAATATAAGCCTGTATAGATTTTTTAGTGACAGAGATGTAATACGTAGAAACTCGTTGATACAAATTAGACCTAGTATAGCAAAAGTAGTTATAAATATGTACTTATCAGTTAAGACACTCCCAACTACAAGTAGCACATATACTATTCCTGAAGCTAATCTTTTTTGAAGTTCGTTCATTTTATAGGTTTTCGAGAAGTAGCAAATATAGATTCTTTCGCATACTACCATAGCTTAGGAAATCATCTTTATTTTCTGTTCCAAATTGTCTTACAGTACTTATGTTTGTAGGGATTTTTTCTCTAGTTTTTTTAAAGTGTTGTAAACCTACATCAATATTCTCGATAATTTGACTCGTTTTGGCAAATATAATTATATTATTAGGCAGTTCAGAAGTCTTAGTATCTTTTAATTGCGTATTTGTTAACAAAATACCACCAATATCACTTATTAAAAATTCACAAGTAGCTAAATAAAACATAGCATCGGTATCATTAGTGAATTCAAGGTCAATGTTTGATAGTGATACCTTTAATTCTTCTTCGTAACAACATACTTTTGTGCCAAACCAATCATTTTCATTGAGGATTTGATTGAAGTTTTCAAGTGTTTCTTGTGGTGATTCAGAATATAAAAATTTACCTCCTGCATCTATAAACTTCTTTACAAATCTTTCATCTAAGGTGATGTCTTCCTTTTCACATTCACTATTGTCGGTTTCCTTAGGAAGGTTTGTTGGTGTAGGTTTGCCTTTGGGAGAGAATATGTTTTTTAAAAATTTCATTGCCACAATTAAAATTTAATAAAAGGCATATGTGTTTATAAATAACATATACCTTTTATTTATAAGGAATTATACACTTTGGCTAGTGTCAGGTTGATCTATAATTTCTTCCTGATTTATGAATTGATTCTCGCCAAAAATTTCTACTAAATCATCTTTAAAAATAACTTCCCTTTCCATTAGTCTCTCTGCAAGTTCTGTCATTTTCTCCTTTTTTTCAAGTAGTAAATTAATAGCTCTTTGGTATTGAGTTTCAATAATATTTTTTATTTCTTCATCAATGACTTTAGCTGTTTCATCACTATAAGGCTTTACAAACCCATTATCAGTTTGTGGGTCATAGTAGGTAACATTACCTATTTTTTCATTCAGACCATATACGGTTACCATAGCTTTAGCGGTACGCATTACACTTTGAAGATCTCCGTATGCTCCATTTGAAATTTTATCAAAAATGATTTTTTCAGCAGCACGTCCTCCCATTGTAACACAGATTTCGTCTAAGAATTTTTCTGTTCTTTTTAAGTGAGATTCTTCAGGTAGATACCATGCAGCACCAAGTGAGCGACCTCTAGGTACAATAGTTACTTTAACCAAAGGATCGGCATACTTTAAGAACCAACTTACTGTAGCATGCCCTGCTTCATGAAATGCAATTGTACGTTTTTCCTCAGGAGTAAATATTTTACTCTTCTTTTCAAGCCCTCCTACAATACGATCTACAGCATCTAAGAAATCTTGTTTTCCTACAGCTTTTTTTCCTTTACGAGCAGCTACAAGGGCAGCTTCATTACAGACATTTGCAATGTCTGCACCCGAAAAACCAGGAGTTTGTTTAGCTAGGAAATCAAGTTCAATTTCATCTTTAATAGTTTTGATAGGTTTTAAATGTACTTCAAATATCTCTTTACGCTCTCTTACATCAGGAAGTTCAACATATATTTGTCTATCAAAACGTCCAGCACGCATAAGTGCTTTATCAAGAATATCGGCACGGTTGGTTGCTGCAATTACAATAACATGATTATTAGTCCCAAAACCATCCATTTCTGTCAATAACTGGTTTAGGGTGTTTTCTCGTTCGTCATTTGACCCTGACATAGCGTTTTTTCCTCTCGCACGACCTATAGCATCAATTTCATCAATAAATATTATAGAAGGCGATTTCTCTTTGGCTTGTTTAAAAAGGTCACGTACACGTGAAGCTCCCACACCTACAAACATTTCTACAAAATCGGAACCAGAAAGGGAGAAAAAAGGTACTTTGGCTTCTCCAGCAACAGCCTTAGCTAATAATGTTTTACCTGTACCAGGAGGGCCTACTAATAGAGCTCCTTTAGGTATTTTACCACCTAATGAAGTGTATTTTTCAGGGTTTTTTAAGAAATCTACGATTTCTTCTACCTCTTCTTTAGCACCTTCTAGTCCAGCAACATTTTTAAAAGAAACTTGTACATCAGTATCCTTGTCAAATAATTTAGCTTTCGATTTTCCAATATTAAAAATCTGTCCTCCAGGTCCTCCTCCTGAACCACCACTCATACGTCTCATAACAAAAACCCAAACTCCTATAATCAGTATTATTGGTAGTAATGAGAACACTAAGTCGCCTACAAAATTACTTTCAGTTTCGAACTCTAAGTCTGTAGCGACATCATTTTCCTCTTTGATTTTATTTACGTTATTCTCAAAATTTTGTAAATCACCGATTTCAAACTGATAGTCAGCAACTCCAACACGATTAGAGGTTTTTATAAAAGTGTCTTTGTTTCTTTCTTTATGTTTATCCTGCTGTTTAGCCTCATTAGATAAGTAAACTTTGGCTATTTTTCGGTTAACAATAATTACTTTTTCAACTTCTTTATTCTTTAAATAATTATAAAAAGTAGAAGAGGTAATTTTATTACTGCCAATTAAGTTTCCGTCGAATACCATAAGACTTAAAAGCCCTATAATTATTGATCCAATAATCCAAAATGAATTGAATTTCGGTTTTTTTGAAAAATCGTTGTTATTTATTTTCTTAGACATACGAGAGGATATATGTTTTAATAGTTTGTCGTGATTTGTGTGATTTTAGCATCTCCCCAAAGCTCTTCAATATTATAAAGTTCCCTAGTTGCTTTTTGGAATACATGTACTACTACATTAATATAATCCATTAATACCCATTCGCCATTATCGGTACCCTCGATATTCCATGGTTTATCTTTTAATGATTTACTTACTTTTCTCTGAATAGAGCCTACAATAGCATTTACTTGCGTGTTTGAAGTTCCATCGCAAATTATAAAATACTGACTAACGGTGTTCTCTATGTCACGTAAGTCCATGATAGTAATGTTCTCTCCTTTTACATTTTCGATACCATCAATAATGGTAGCTATTAATAAGTCGTTGTTGATTTCTTTTTTAGACATTAAAATATATTCTTAATAAACAAAGTTATTATTTTTTACTGGTAAAAAGACCATTTTTGTAGATTATAAATAACTAATTTATGCAAATCATCAAATTTAACACCATCGAATCAACAAATGATTATGTTAAGTTTTTACTTAAGAACCAAAATATAGATGAAGATTTCTGTGTTTGGGCACTTAATCAGACCAAAGGTAGAGGGCAAGTGAACGGTAATTGGATTGTAGAACCTTTTAAAAATCTTACGTTTAGTTTATGTTTTAAGGGTAGAAGTGATTTTGGTAGTAACGTTTTTGCAATAAGTATGTTGGTAGCTGTAACTATTCAGGAAACACTTTCAAATTTGGGTTTGTTGGGGGTGTCAGTAAAATGGCCAAATGACATTCTGGCATATAATAAAAAAGTAGGAGGGCTGTTGATAGAGACTACTTATACGGAAGGGAAGTTGAAAAATATCATTATGGGTGTAGGATTAAATATTAATCAAGAATGTTTTGATGGATTACCTAAGGCAGGTTCGCTAAAGTCTGTTTATCATCGTCATTTTGATCTCGATGATCTTTTCAAAAAATTGATTGATAATCTTGAAAATGCCTTCTATGATTATACTACCGTTAATTTTAATCATTTAAAGCAAGGGTATGAGGGTAAGTTGTTTAGAAATGGAAAACCTTCAACATTTCAGATAGAAGATCAGTTTTTAGTGGGAATTATTCAAGGGGTTACAGATTATGGGAAATTGATTGTACTCCATGAGGATGATCAGGTCCAATATTATGATATGAAGGAAGTCTCTTTACTTTATAATAATTGAATTATAGTTTATAAAAAGAGAGGGAATGTTGCAAAAAGAGAGATGTATTTATAATTGTATACATCTCTCTTTTTATCTATTCTAGGAGTTTTAATTGTTTAAAGTTTTCCTAAGTTTTCAGCAAGTGTATTGATGAAATTCTGGATTGGTTTTTTGACCATCATTGCCATCATAGGATTAAAGCTTCCCTCAAATTTCAATTGTAACTTACTATTTTCATCTTCTTCCTCGATAAGTCCCGAGAGTGTAAAAGGTAATTTGTCACTAGCAGCTCCTAAAACAACTTTATCAGGGGTACTATCTTGTTGTTTTAGTACAATTTCGGGCATACCTTTTAGTTGAAATAGGAATTTATCATCTGCAAGACGTTCAAATTTTTGTTTGCTATCGGGCATAATTTTTTCAAAATTTCCAACATCCATAAGAAAGTTATAAACTTCGTTACGAGACTTGTTTATCGTTACTTTAGGGCTTTCTAGATTCATAGTTTAAGTTTTTATTGATTCCAATTAGAAGGATTAGTTCGCCAGTCTTGTAGGGTAACTACTTGGTCTTCATTAATGTATTTTTGTTCTTGTGCTAATGTAATTAGGTTGTCGTAATTACTAAGAGTGTGTAGGTTTACATTAGCTTTTTTAAAGTTCTCCGTAGCAATATCAAAACCATAACTAAATATAGCGACCATACCCAGTAGGTTGGCATTACATTTATTTAAGGCTTCCACAGCAGCTAAACTACTTTTCCCTGTGCTTATAAGGTCTTCTATTACAACTACGTTTTTGTTTTCAGGAACAATACCTTCAATTTGGTTTTGTCTTCCATGCTTTTTTGCTTCTGGGCGAATATAAATAAAAGGAAGGTCCAAAGCATCGGCTACAAGCATTCCAATACCAATAGCACCTGTAGCTACTCCTGCAATAACTTCTGTATTAGGGTATTGTTCTTTAATGTGTTTAGCGAATTTTTCTTTGATACTATTTCTAACCTCAGGAAAAGATAAACAAATTCTATTATCGCAGTATATTGGAGATTTCCATCCTGAAGCCCAAGTAAAGGGAGTTTGTGGTTGTAATTTAATTGCGTTTATTTGCAATAGTTGAGAGGCTGTCTCTTTGGCAGTATATATATCAAAAATCATATAAACAAATGTATAAAGTTTTTGTAAAAGAATCGGTGATCAATTTGTCTCTGACAGCAAAAGTAAGTGAAGATTTTATTTCTTTACCTATAGTTAATGCAAATTTTCAAGAGATTATTGCAACCCTTCAAGAGAATCCAGCTTTGAAATATAATTTATATCACGAAACGGAAGAGTTACTTTTTCAGGTTCTATTGACAAAGTTACCAGTTGTAGTAGCTTGTGGTGGTAAGGTTTATAACCGAAATAAGCGTGTTTTATTTATTAAAAGAGATGGGAAATGGGATCTTCCTAAAGGGAAGATAGAACAGGGTGAGGAGTTAGCTACTTGTGCTATTCGAGAAGTTGAAGAGGAGACAGGGATTCAAGATTTAGAGATATCTCGTTTTTTAAAGCGTACTTTCCATGTGTATAAACGCAATGATGTATGGTATTTGAAATTGACCTATTGGTTTGAAATGTTTTCTTCGTATACAGGGGAGCTTACTCCACAGCAAGAGGAAGGGATAACAAAGGCCAAATGGAAAGATTTTAAGCGCTCTCGTAAAGCTCTAAAAAATACTTATGGGGCTATCAGAGAGTTGTTTCCGCTGGAATACAACGTATAGTTATAGTTGTTCACTTAATTTATAGTGTTAAAGGGGAACTATCTTCTTAAATCTCTTATTTTTGTACTTCAAATTTTAAATAAAAAATATTTTGAAATCGTATTTTAAGTCAAGTCCAGATGGAATTAAAAATGATATTACAGCAGGTATAACTACTTCGTTAGCAATGATTCCTGAAGTGGTTGCCTTTGCCTTTGTACTGGGGATAGATCCCTTAGTAGCATTGTCGGGAGCTTTTATGGTAGGTTTAATTGCTGCTTTGTTCGGAGGACGACCAGGCCTTATATCGGGAGCAGCAGGAGCTGTAGCTGTAGTATTAATTAATTTGTTAATAGATGGGCATGAGAGAGGGCTACATTTTGAAAATCCTGTTGAAAATATGGGATATTTTTATCTGTTGGCTACTGTAATTTTAATGGGGGTAATTCAAATACTGGCAGGACTTTTTAAGTTAGGGCGTTTTGTGCGTCTGATTCCACACTCTGTAATGATGGGGTTTGTAAACGGTTTGGCTATTGTGATTTTCTTAGCGCAGCTAAAAATGTTCTTTCATAGAAATCCAGAGGGAGATACTTCTATGATGGAGGGGACTGAACTATATACCATGATAGCTATGGTAGCACTTACCATGGGGTTAGTGTACATTTTGCCAAAAATTAAATTCACCAAGAAGTTGCCGGCAGCATTAACAGCAATTTTAGTTACTACTTTTGTGAAGATCTTTGCTAATTTAGAAATATCTACTGTAGGTTCATATATCCGAGAAGGAGGAGGAGACGGTTTGAAAGGAGAGATGCCTATGCCTAAAATGGAATTATGGGAATACTTACCATTTACCTTAGATACCTTTACTTTTATTTTACCTTATGCTTGTTTGGCAGCTGCTGTAGGACTTATAGAAACTTTGATGACGCTTAATTTAGTAGATGAAATTACAGAGACAAGAGGTGACGGAAATAAAGAGTGTGTAGCACAGGGAGCTGCTAATATTGTGAGTGGTTTGTTTGGTGGAACTGCAGGGTGTGGTATGATTGGTCAAACCATGATTAATATTAATTCTAAAGGTCGTGGACGCCTATCGGGAATTATGATGGCAGTAACGTTATTGGTATTTATTTTATTTGCTGATAAATATATTGAAATGGTACCTATTGCAGCCTTAGTAGGGGTGATGTTTATGATGGTAATCGAAACTTTTGCTTGGTCTAGCTTTCGTATTTTAAAGCGTATTCCTAAGTCTGATGCTTTTGTGTTGATAGCGGTTTCAGTAATTACGGTATTTGTAGATTTAGCTATAGCGGTAATTGCAGGGGTTATTATTTCAGCTTTAGTCTTTGCGTGGGAAAGTGCAAAGCGTGTACGTGTAAATAGGACTATTAAAGAAGATGGTACAAAGCTATATGAAATTTGGGGTACAGTATTCTTCGGAAGTATTCAGAGTTTTAATGCAAAATTTGATGTAAATGGTGATCCTGATAAGGTGGAAATTGATTTTATGGAAGCTAAAGTAGTAGATCACTCAGCATTAGAAGCTATCTTTGTGTTACTCGAAAAATATGAAGCCCAGGGGAAACAACTTAAGTTAAAACATCTTAGTACAGAGTGTAAAGACCTAATGCGAAAGGCTTCCCCTAAGTTTGATCCTATTATAGAGGAGAGTGTAGATGATCCTCGTTATCATGTGATGGCAGAGGTTATGAGTTAATATAT